>CALXEY010000126.1 GCA_944387455.1 uncultured Clostridia bacterium | reverse complement strand
CAAGCAATTATTAATACAAACCCAAAACTTGTTATAATAGATTCTATACAAACAATGTATTCTGAAGAATTAACTGCAGCAGCTGGAAGTGTTAGTCAAGTAAGAGAAATTACTTCACAAGTTATGAGAGTTTGTAAGTCTAAAGGTATTACTACAATTATAATTGGTCACGTAACAAAAGAAGGAAATATTGCAGGACCAAGAGTTTTAGAACATATGGTAGATACTGTTTTATATTTAGAAGGTGAGAGGTATTTTTCTTATAGAATACTTAGAGGTGTTAAAAATAGATTTGGTTCTACTAATGAGGTTGGTATGTTTGAAATGCAAGATAAAGGTATGCAAGAAATTGATAATCCTTCTGATATTCTAATTTCTGAAAGAGAAGATAACCCAGCAGGTTCAGGAATAGTTGCAACTATGGAAGGCACAAGACCTCTTTTAGTAGAACTTCAAGCTTTAACTTGTAATACTGTTTTTGGTTATCCTAAAAGAACTGCAAATGGTATTGATTATAATAGGCTTTCACTATTACTTGCAGTTCTAGAAAAAAGAGCTGGTGTAATGCTTAACTTACAAGATGTTTATTTAAATGTTGTGGGTGGTTTAAAGGTAAATGAACCAGCAATTGACTTAGGAATTGCTTTAGTTACAGCATCTAGCTATAAAAATATTCCTATTCCAAAAGATATGATAATTTTAGGAGAAGTTGGTTTGACAGGTGAAGTTAGAAGAATTAATTTAATTGAGAAAAGACTTAAAGAAGCGGAAAAATTAGGTTTTAAAACTTGTATTATTCCAGAAAGTAACAAAAAAGACTTGAAAGATAATTATAAATTAGATATAATAGGCATCAAGGATATAAATGAAGCTATGAAAAAAATTGGCTTAAAATAATTTTTTAGAAGGGAGAGAGAATACATTTTGAGAACAGGCAAAGAAGATAGTATTACAGAAATTTTAAAATTAATTGCACCAGGTACTCCCATAAGAGACGGACTAGAAAATATATTAAGAGCAAGAACAGGAGCTTTATTACTAATTACAGATAGTGAAGAAGTATTAAATGAAGTTGTAGACGGAGGCTTTTTTATTAATGAAGAATATTCATCTTCTAAACTATACGAGCTTGCAAAAATGGACGGAGCGATTGTTTTAAGTGGAGATTTAAAGAAAATATTATATGCAAATGCACAGCTTATTCCGTCATCTGAAATTGCAACTTTAGAAACTGGAACAAGACATAGAACTGCTGAAAGAACTGCAAAACAAACAGGCGAACTTGTAATTAGTATTTCTCAAAGAAGAAGTATTATTACAGTGTTTAAAGGAAATGATAGATATATATTAGAAGATACAGATTCTGTTTTAAGTAAAGCAAACCAAGCAATTCAAACTTTAGAAAAATACAAGAAAGTTTTTGATAATAAACTAAATATATTAAATGAGTATGAATTTAATGATATAGTAACTTTAGAAAATGTAATAGTTGCAATACAAAGAGCAGAAATGGTTATGAAAATTGTAGAAGAAATTCAAAGGCAGATATATGAACTTGGAAGTGACCGGAAGACTTGTTAAAATGCAATTAGACGAATTAATAGGTGGTTTAGAAAAAGAGGAAAATCTAATTATAAAAGATTATATAGTAAAAGGCAAAGGCAAAAATAAGAGAACTCTAGAAAAAGTAATAGAAAGTTTAGATAATTTATCTTATGAAGATTTATCTAAAGAAGCTGTAATTGCAAAACTTTTAGGATATGAAAATTTTGATAATTATGATGAAGTAGGAGTTTATACAAAAGGTTATAGAATTTTAAATAAAATTCCAAGAATGCCAAGTAATATTGTAGAAAATTTAGTTGATTCTTTTAAATCTTTCCAACACATATTAGCTGCAGATATTGAAAGTCTAGATGAAGTTGAAGGTATTGGTGAAGTAAGAGCAAGAACTATAAAACAATCTTTAAAAAGGATGCAAGAACAATTTATTTTTGATAATTTAATTTGAAAATAATAAAAAAATTAAATAAATAAGTAGGAGGATAGCAATGAATAAATTTAAAAATATTTTATGGATAATAGTATTAATAATAATTTTAGTATTAATAGGAGTGATAGTATTTGGTTATTATAAAAACGTAACTATGGAAATTAAAAACCCAATTGCCACAATGGAAGTTGAGAATTTTGGAACAGTAAAAATTGAGTTATACCCAGATAAGGCACCTGAAACAGTTGCAAATTTTATTGCTTTAGCTAATAGAGGTTTTTATGACGGACTTACATTTCATAGAATAGTAAAAGATTTTATGATACAAGGTGGAGACCCAGAAGGAACAGGCGAAGGTGGTGCAAAAATATCTAATCTAAAAGATGGTGGAGAGGATACAGAATATTCTATTAAAGGTGAATTTATAGCAAATGGAGTAGATAATGATTTAAAATTTGATGAAGGTGTAATTGGTATGGCAAGAAATGATTATACATCATATTCTTCATCTTTAACAGAAGAGTCTTATAATTCTGGAAGTTCACAATTCTTTATTATGACTAAAGATAATGCTTCTTTAAACGGATATTATACTTCATTTGGTAAAGTAATTGAAGGTATGGATATTATTCATAATATAGAGAATGTTGAAGTAAAAGTTGCAGACGATAGCGAAGAAACTGGTAATACTGAGCAAAGTACACCGGTTAACCCTGTAAAAATAACTTCAATTAGAGTTGAGACTTTTGGATATGATTATGGTTTACCAGAAACTTTAACACCATTTGATTATATGAGCTGGATGTATAAACAATATGGAATAGACCCAAGTACAATGGGAACATCAGCACAATAAATAAGAAATTTCAAAAAAACAGTTGACAAATGGGGTAGAAATTGGTTATAATATTAAATGTGCCAAGTAAAACTATGGTGGATGTAGCGTAGTTGGTTAACGCGCCAGTTTGTGGCACTGGAGACCGTGGGTTCGAGTCCCATCTT
>CALXEY010000125.1 GCA_944387455.1 uncultured Clostridia bacterium | reverse complement strand
TTTTCGATTTAATTTTTTCGAATAAATTACTTCAAGACAAAAATAAATTGAAGTAAATATATTTTACTCCAATTTTTTAATTTTTACAATACCTTTTTGTTAAATTTAACAAATTTTACACACTAGGCACAAAAAGAACACAAATCTTTTTTTACTATATTTTCTATTAATTAAGTAGATAGTTACAACAACTCTTAAATAAAAAAATACTTGAAAAAGCCCGAAAAATGTAGTAAAATAAGTAATATTTTATATTAACTATTTTATTTTTGGGAGGTTAGTATGGAAGAGAAAGTATTAGAAACAATTAAAAGATATAATTTAATAGAAGATGGAGATAATATAGTATTAGCAGTGTCAGGTGGACCTGATTCAATATCAATGTTAAATATTTTAAATGATTTAAAAAAGAAGAAAATATTTAATTTTAATTTTTGTGTAGCACACGTAAACCATATGATTAGGAAAGAAGCTAAAGAAGATGAATTATTTGTAAAATCATATTGTGAAAAAAATAATATTTCCTTTTATTCAAAAAGTATAGATGTTAAAAAATTGGCTAATAATAATAAAATAGGAACAGAAGAAGCTGGAAGATATGCAAGATATGAATTTTTTGATGAGGTTTTAAGAAAAACAAATTCTAATAAAATAGCAATTGCACATAATAAAAATGATAAGGCTGAAACAATTATAATGAATATATTAAGAGGAAGTGGAATATCTGGGCTAAAAGGAATAGAAGCTAAAAGAGGTAAATATATAAGACCATTAATAGAGTGTGAAAGATTTGAAATAGAAAATTATTGTGAAGTAAAAAATTTAAAACCTAGAATAGATAAAACTAATTTTGAAAATATTTATACTAGAAATAAAATAAGAAATATAGTTATTCCGTATGTAGAGAAGGAATTTAACCCTAACATTATTGAGACATTAAACAGATTATCAGAAGTGGTTTCAGATGAAGAAAATTATATAGAAAATGTAGTTTTAGATACATTTGAAGAATTATTAATAAGTGAAAAGGAAGATGAAATAGTATTAGATTTAAAAAAATTTAATAATGAGGAAAAAGTAATAAAATCAAGGATAATTTTATATACTATAACAAGGTTATTTGGAACAAGTAAAGAGATTGCTAAAGTACATATAGATGATATTATTAAATTATGTAGTAATAATATTGGTAATAAATATTTAACACCAAATAAAAATATAAAAGTTTTAGTAAAAAATCATAAAATTTATTTTATTAAGGAAAATTAAGTAGCCGTAAATGGTCTTATAAAACTTGCTTGTTTGTAATAAAAACGTCATAAAAAAACTGTTTACAAACAAAAAAATATATGTTATAAAAAAATAGAAATATAATGTATAAGTAAAAAACAAGAGGAGGAATTATTTTGAAAAACGGGATTAAAACATTAGCAATGTGGTTAATAATAGGGGTTATTTTTATTGTAGTTTTATCATCAATAGTTGAAAACAGTGATGCTAAACTTAAATATTCAGAATTGATAACAAATATCAATAATGGAAATGTAGAAGACATTGAAATACAAGCAGACGGAACAACAGCTATGGTAACATTAAAAGATGATAAAATTAAGAAAGAAGTAAATATACCAGATGTAGGAAACTTCATAAGTTATACAGAAGAATATTTGAAAGAAGGAGCTTTTACTTTAGAAGAAAAGTCTCAATCAATATTTATAACTGTACTTAGCTTTTTAACACCATTTGGTTTACTAATTATATTCTTTATATTCTGGTTTTTAATGATGGGTGGAGCAGGTCAAGGAAACCCAGGTGGAAAGACAATGTCTTTTGGTAAAAGTAAAGCTAGAATGATGACACCAGCAGATAAAAATAGAATAACTTTTGATGATGTTGCAGGTGTTGATGAAGAAAAAGAAGAATTAGAAGAAATAGTAGAGTTCTTGAAAAACCCTAAAAAGTTTACAGATATGGGGGCTAGAATACCAAAAGGAGTTCTTTTGGTTGGTCAACCAGGAACTGGTAAAACTCTTTTAGCAAAAGCAGTAGCAGGAGAAGCAGGAGTACCATTTTTTATAATAAGTGGTTCAGACTTTGTTGAAATGTTTGTTGGTGTTGGTGCATCTAGAGTAAGAGATTTATTTGACCAAGCAAAGAAAAATGCACCTTGTATTATATTTATAGATGAAATTGATGCAGTTGGACGTCAAAGAGGAGCAGGTTTAGGTGGAGGACACGACGAAAGAGAACAAACATTAAACCAATTATTAGTTGAAATGGACGGTTTTGCTGAAAATGAAGGCGTAATAGTATTAGCTGCAACAAACAGACCAGATGTATTAGATAAAGCTCTTTTAAGAGCAGGAAGATTTGATAGACAAATAGTTGTAGGTATGCCAGATGTTAAAGCAAGAGAACAAATATTAGAAGTACACGCAAGAAAGAAAAGACTTGCAGATGATGTTGATTTAAAAATCATTGCAAAAAATACTTCAGGTTTTGCAGGGGCAGATTTGGAAAATGTCTTAAATGAAGCAGCACTTTTAGCAGCGAGAAGAAACTTAAATGAAATAGGTATGCAAGAAATAGAAGATGCAATGGTTAAAGTAACAATGGGACCAGAAAAGAAAACAAAAGTTAGAAGCGATAAAGAAAATAGATTAGTTGCATATCACGAAGCAGGTCACGCAGTAGTAAGTCATTTCTTAGAAACACAAGACCCTGTACATCAAATATCAATAGTACCAAGAGGTATGGCAGGTGGATATACAATGTATAGACCAACAGAAGATAAATCTTTTATGTCAAAAACAGAGATGGAAGAAAATATAGTATCACTTCTTGGAGGTAGAGTAGCAGAAAGCTTGATATTAAACGATATATCAACAGGTGCAAGTAATGATATTGAAAGAGCAACAAAGATTGCAAGAAGTATGGTTACTAAATATGGTATGAGTGAAAGAATAGGAACATTAACATTAGGACAAGGACAAGAAGAAGTATTTTTAGGAAGAGATTTTGGACACACAAAAGAATATTCTGAAGAAACAGCAGCTATAATTGATGAAGAAACAAAGAAAATTGTTGATAAAGGTTATAATAGAGCAAAACAAATACTTTCTGAAAATGTAGATAAATTACACAAAGTTGCAGGTATATTACTAGAAAAAGAAAAAATTGAAGCTGATGAATTTGAGGCAATATTTAATGAACAATAATATTATTAGAAGACTGTTTTATAAAATGAAGCAGTCTTTTTTTACTTAAATAATTTTTTCTAGTATAGGCTTTCCGTAAGAAAAAGATAAAAATATGTAGAAATTATTACAAAAAGAAAAGAAAATGTAATTAAATATTAAAAAAACATAAAGTTAGAATTTCCGTAATTATAGCGGTTTCTGGTAAATTTTGTTGTATTTACTTTTATATCTTTTAGCTTATATAATTAATATATATTATATATTATTTAAGCAAAAAGGAGACTGTTAGTTATGGGAAATTTTAAGGAGAAGTTAAACGCTTTTAAGGAAATTGTTTTTAGTCGTAAAAAACAAATTTCTATTGTTGCAATAGTTTTAGTTATTATAGCAGTTGCAACAACATTAATTTACAAAAATGTTGAGCAAGCAAGGATGCTTGCAAACAATCCTGAACTTGCAAAAGCTATGACGTATGACCAAGTGCAAGAAGGAGATGAAATAGTTGAGGGGACAAACGGAAATGTTAAGTTTGATGCCTTTTTCTTTCGTGATTTAAATGGAGATGGATATACAGAAAGTATAAGAGGAACATCAAGACAAATAGGAAAAGAAGATACCTTGTATATGGAACTTAATGTAGATACAGCAGGGTATCTTAAGGATGCAAAGATTACTGTAAATGAAGAAAGTAATTTTTATTTACAAACAGCACTTCCTAAAGATGATGAGTTAAAAGATAATTATATTGGAAACAATACAAAAGTAATAGAGTTTAACCAACTAAATAACGGAACTCAAAAGATGATAACAGGTATTGTTAGAAGTGGTGATTATTCTTATAGTTCTAGTAAGAACTCAGCAATAGGAAATAATATAAATAATTATAGCAAAGTAAATAGTGTAACTTTAACAGGTACATATGTAAATGGCGAAGAAGAAATTCCAATAACAAAAACAGTTAATTTTAATATAGATTGGTATGGTACAACAAAAGCTACAATTTCAACTACTAGTAGCACTTATTCAGATATAGAAGATAGAATAGACGAAGAAAATGGAACAATAACTTTAGATTTTACAATAAATACAAGAGAGACAAATAATGAATTATTGTTAAAGAAAAACCATGTAGAAGCAGAAATACCTGAGTTAAATGGTTATGCTCCAATTAGTGTAGAATATACAGGAAGCAATGCAACAGCTAATTATGATGAAGCAGCAAGAAAGTTAACAATTGATAGAGAAGCTAAAGTATCAGAAGATGGAACTATAACTAGTAGTGTATCTACAAGTAATTCTTATGGTGTAAGAGTAATTTACCCAATAGAAGCATATCAAGAGTTAGGTGATGATACTGTAACAATAAAAATACCAGTTTCAACATATTATGAAGGATTTAATAACCAAAGTGAAGAGTTTACAAACCCATATACATCAAATGTAGCAACAGCGACTTTAACTGTAAATTACAGAAAACCAACTGGAACTGTAGCAAGAGTTGATGTTACAGTTGGTAAAAACGTATATGATCCTACTTCTAGATATATAGTATCAAAACAAAAACCTTTAAAAATATATAATGGAGCAAGTGAAGAAGAAAAAGATGATACTTACCAAGTAAGATGGTATGTAACTACTGGTACAAATGGTGAGTCTACAGGTCTTGTTTTAAAAGAGACTCAAAATGACCAAGAACAAGTTACAGATAATTTTATTAAAACAGATTCTAGTAAAGAATCAATGGAAAATGTAACTACTAATGTAGGAATTGGTTTTTCAGGGGCAGATAATGTATTAAAAGAAGATGGTTGGATTAAGGTTTATGATGAAGATACAGGAGATTTATTAGCTACTTTTACAAAAGAGGATTGGGGTAATTATACAAGTAACAGTCCATACAGATATGATTTGCCTGTAAAACATATAAGAGTAGAAACAAGCAGTACAAATGCAAATAGTGGTTTTTATGTATATAATTTAAAAGAATTAGATGATGATTATATAACAACTAATTATACTAAAGAACAATTCGATAGTTTACAATATATCGAGTCTAATTTAGTTGGTTATTTAGGAACTACTTATATAGGAAAAGATACTCACCAAGCACATTATGAAGCACCATTTTCTATAGCAGAAATAGCTTTAAGTAATAATACAATTTCTACACAAGCAACAGAAAAGAACGAGAAAATAACAATTAAAGCAAATTATAATAGTTCTTCAAACCAAGTTGGTTGGGTAGATGGTAGCTTTATTGTTAAACTTCCAGAAGAGATTTTAACAGCTGAAATTAATGGAATAGAAATTAGTAATAGTAATGTAAGTATTACAAGTTATGAGTTAATAGAAAAAGAAAATACAAAATTAATTAAAATAAATACTAAAAATAATAATGATACAGCTCAATCTTATAATATTACAATTGATGTAAATATAACACCAGACCCAAGAGTTGCAACAACTACTAAAAATATTGAATTATATGCTTCTAATGAAGAAGTTAGCAATTATTATTATAGTAAAAATGATGTTTATGATGTAAATGATAATTTAAATACAGATGAAGTTGTAAATTATGATACAACATCTTTAAGTATGGTTTCACCAAACAGCTTACTTACAAACCAAGTAGCAAATAATTATGATGACAAAGGAAGTCAGGTTGTTTCACCTGAAATTGCAGATATAAAACCAGTATATGCAGTTGTAGACCAAAGTGAAGAAAAAGAAGCTACTATTGGTGTACAAGTAAGAAATAATTATGCAAGTACTATTAGTGAAATACAAATATTAGGTAAAATTCCTTTTGAGGGTAATACATATGTTTTAAGTGGTGGAGATTTAGGTAGTACTTTTACTACTAAAATGAAAGATACTGGAGTTACAATACCAGAAGATTTACAAGTATATGCTACTGTTTATTATTCTGATAATGAAAATCCAGATACTGATTTAACAAAAGCAGAAAATAACTGGAAAACAAAAGAAGAGATTACAAACTGGGATAATATTAAAACATTTTTAATTGACCTTGGTGATTATGTAATGCCTACAGGTGCTGAATATGTTTTTAATTACACAGTAAAAGTGCCAAATGGTTTAGAGTTTAATAAAGTATCTTTTAGCCACCATGGAGTATATTTTGCTTTAGATACAGAACAAGGAAAGTATAAAACTCAAGTAGAGCCTAATAAATTAGGTTTTAGAATTGCGGAAAAATTTAATTTAGAATTAACAAAATACCAAACAGGAAAGGATAAATTAGTTCCAGGTGCTACATATAGTATTACAGATGAAGAAACAGGAGAGACAAAAACAGCTGTAACAAATGCAAGTGGAATATTTACAATTAATAATCTTTATGCTGAAAAAGCATATGTAATTAAAGAAATAAAAACACCAAATGACTATGAATTAAACGGTGATAGCATTAGGTTTATTGGTCATGTAAATGATGAAGGAATTTTAAGTATAGAAAAAACTCAAGGAAATACTAGAGAAGATATTGGTGTAACAAAAGAAGAAGGACAAGATTATAAAGTTACTGTTAAAGTAGAAGATGAAGTAAAAGCAAGTATTAAGATACATAAGACAGAAAAAGGAACAAATACACCTCTACAATATGTTAGATATAAATTAACTGGATATAATCTTTCTGAAAATGGTAGAACTATAACTACAAATTCTAATGGAGAGGCTACTATTAGTGGACTTTCTATTAACCAAGAATACACTTTACAAGAAACAAGAGCTGAAGGGTATTATTTAGCAGACCCTATTACTTTTAAAATTATTAATGATAATGGAAATTACAAAATAGAAACAGTAGAAGCTACAGAAACAACAATAAACCAATCTACAGAGGAAGTAGATAGTATACCAACTATTACACTAAACCTTGAAGATGAGAAAATACCTACATATAGTTTACAAATAATTAAACAAGAAAAAACTATTGATGCTGAACTTACAGATGACCAAACAAAAGCAGGAGAAACAACAGATAACAATACTGAAATAAAATTTTTACAAGGAGCTAAGTTTAAATTATACAAAAATGATGAAGAAATTGGAGAATATATTACAGACAGTAATGGTACTGTTACAATTGATAATTTATACCAATTTATAGAAGGAAAAGATGAAGAAGCTACATATACTTTAAAAGAAGTTTTAGCTCCAGATGGTTATGCTAAAGTTAAAGATATTACGTTTAAGGTAGAAAACAAAGACAATACTTTAAGCTTATTAAACATAGACGGAACACAAGAAAATTATACAGTAGAAGGTACAACTGTAAAATTAACAATTGAAGATAGCCCTTCTTTTAGACTTATTAAAAAAGACAAAGAAACACAAGCTCCTATAGCAAATGTTAAGTTTGCAATTTACAATGTAGAAGATGGAGAAGTGCCTGCTACTAACAGCAAAGGTGAAATTTTAGGAACAAAAGAGATAATAAACAACAAAGAATACTACACTCTTACAACAAATGAGCAAGGAGTTATTACAGCAGACCTTAAAGAAGGACTTTACAAAGCAGTTGAATTAGAAGCACCAGCACAATATAACATAGAAAACCAAACATATTACTTTGGTATTGGAGCTTCTAGAGAAGCACCTGAAGATATGCTACCTGTATATGTAGAGAGTATTGGAGGAATTAGTTCTGACGAAATAACCTCAGTAGCAGCAACCAGTGATGGAGGTTATATAGTAGGAGGATATTTTAGCGAAAGTATCCAAGTAGGAAATGAAACATTAACAAGTAATGGAAATGAAGATGGACTAATAATAAAATATGCAAGTAATGGAGAGGTAGAGTGGGCAAAGAGTATTGGAGGAAATAGTTATGACCATATTAACTCAGTAGCAAAAACAAGTGATGGAGGTTATATAGTAGGAGGATATTTCAAAAGTAGTATCCAAGTAGGAGATTATACATTAACAAGCAATGGAGGTACTGATGGACTAATAATAAAATATGCAAGTAATGGAGAAGTAGAGTGGGCAAAGAGTATTGGAGGAGGCAACAATGATTATATCAATTCAGTAGCTTCAACAATAGATGGAGGAATAGTAGTAGGAGGATATTTCCAAAATAGTATCCAAGTAGGAAATGAAACATTAACAAGCAATGGAGGTACTGATGGACTAATAATAAAATATGCAAGCAATGGAGAAGTAGAGTGGGCAGAGAGTATTAGAGGAAGCAGTGCGGATAGTGTGAAATCAGTAGTCGCAACAAGTGATGGGGGCTACATAGTAGGAGGATATTTTAATAATAGTATCCAAGTAGGAAATGAAACATTAATAAATAATGGCAGTTCTGATGGACTAATAATAAAATATGCAAGTAATGGAGAAGTAGAGTGGGCAAAGAGTATTGGAGGAAGTCGTTCTGAAGGAATCAACTCAGTAGTAGAAACAAGTGATGGAGATTATATAGTAGGAGGATATTTTGCTAGTAGTGAAATTCAAGTGGGAGATCAAATATTAACAAGCAATGGAAGTGATATTGGACTAATAATAAAATATACAAGTAATGGAGAAGTAGAGTGGGCAAAGAGTATTGTAACAGGTAGTAGTAGCGGAGGAATTAGCTCAGTAACAGAATCGGGTGATGGAGGAGTAGTAGTAGGAGGAATTTTTAATAATAGTGAAATTCAAGTAGAAAATAAAACATTAATCAATAACGGAGCTTCTGATGGACTAATAATAAAATATGCTAGTAATGGAAATGTAGTATGGGCAAAAGGAATTGGAGGAAGTAGTTTTGACCGAATCAACTCAGTAGCAGAAACAAGTGATGGAGGAGTAATAGTAGGAGGATATTTTAATAATAGTATCCAAGTAGGAAATGAAACATTAACAAGTAACGGAAGTAGTGATGGATTAATAATAAAATGTGAAATGCAAGAACTAGATTATAATCCTGTTGTTACAAATGCAGAAGGAGTTGGAGGAAGTAGTTCTGACCAAATCAACTCAGTAGCAGAAACAAGTGATGGAGGAGTAATAGTAGGAGGATACTTTAGTGGAATCATCACAATAGGAAAGGACGAATTGACAAGCAAAGGTGGTACAGATGGTATAATAATAAAATATAACAAAAACAGGGAAGTAGAATGGGCAAAAAGTTTTGGAGGAACATTAGATGATCAAATTAATTCGGTATCAGAAACAAGAGATGGAGGCTATATAGTAGGAGGACATTTTAAAAGTAGAAGTATGCAAGTAGGAGATGAAATACTGATAAATAATAACTCGTTTAATACTTATTTACGGCCTTGATGGATTAATAATAAAATATGATAGTGAAGGAGAAGTAGAGTGGGCAAAAAGTTTTGGAGGAACATTAGATGATCAAATTAATTCGGTATCAGAAACAAGAGATGGAGGCTATATAGTAGGAGGATATTTTACTAGTAGTATTGAAGTAGTAAATGAAACATTAACAAGTAACGGAAGTAGTGATGGATTAATAATAAAATACTCTAGCAATGGAGAAGTAGAGTGGACAAAAAGTTTTGGAGGAACATCAGATGATCAAATTAATTCGGTATCAGAAACAAGAGATGGGGGTTATATAGTAGGAGGATATTTCAAAAGTAGTAGTATCCAAGTAGGAGATTATACGTTAACAAATAATGGAGTTTATGATGGACTAATAATAAAATATGCAAGTAATGGAGAAGTAGAGTGGGCAAAGAGTATTGGAGGGAATAGTGGAGATCATGTAAATTCAGTAGTAGAAACAAGAGATGGAGGCTATATAGTAGGAGGATATTTTGTAAGTGATGAAGTCAAAGTTGAAAATGAAATATTAACTAATTACAACACTTACTCTTCTGATGGACTAATAATAAAATATGCAAGTAATGGAGAAGTAGAGTGGGCAAAGAATATTGGAAGAAATGCTAATGATTATATTCAATCAGTAGCAGAAACAAAAGAGGGAGGCTGTATTGTAGGAGGATATTTTCTAAGTAGTAGTATCAAAGCAGGAGATTATATATTAACAAATAATGGAAATTATGATGGACTAATAATAAAATATGATAGTGATGGAGAAGTAGAGTGGGCTAAAAGTATTGGAGGAAATGATGCTGATAGAATTAATTCAGTAGCAGAAACAAGTGAAGGAAAAGTAATAGCAGGAGGATATTTTGAAAGTGATACAATAGATGTTGATGGACATACATTAGAAAATCAAGGTGGTTCTGATGGTATGATACTTGAAGTTGTGAACCAAGTAGGAGTTCCAGAAGTTCAAGAATTGGTTGTTGAAAATAGTAGAAAACAATTTAATATAACAACAGATGTAAATGAAATAGATGGAATAAAAGGTGGTTCAATTTCTGGAGAAGATATGACTTCATATGAAAAAGTTTTATATGGAGAAAATAGTACTGAGTCAATAGTAATGACACCAGAAGAAGGCTATGAAATAATAGGAATAACTGTAAATGGAGAAGAGTGGAAGTTTGAAGAAAATTCTGATGGAACATATACAATGCCACAATTTGAAAATGTTACAGAAGATAAACATATAGTAGTAACATATAGTTTAAAAGATAATAAAATAATTATTAATAAAGTAGATAGTGAAGATAATAGTAAAAAATTATCTGGAGCAACATTTAAATTAGACCAATTAGAAGAAAGAACAGACCCTAATAATGAAGAAATAATAGGAGATATTACTGCTAATGGAGAAGAATATGTTTTGGCAGATACAGAAAAAGGAGAAGTAACAGGAGTATTAGGAGAATTAACGGATAATGGAACATATTATTTTGTAGAAAATGAAGATGGAACATTAACACCAACAAATAGTAAAACATATCAAACAGCAAATGGTGGAACAGCAGGAGTGGGAAATACAACAGCAAACTCATATATTCCAATTGATTTAAGTAGTAAATCTGGAGAATATGTAGTAGTGGTAAATGCAAGAGTATCAAGTCAAAGTAGTAGTGATTATGGATATGCAACAGTAAATCAAAGTACAACAGCACCAACATATAGTACTAGTACAGGAAGATTTATGTACATATCAGGAACGTCAAGTAGTGTAACAACAGCAAAAGATTATACATCTAGTGCATTACAAGGAGGACAAACATATTATTTACACTTAGGATATAGAAAGAGTAGTAGTACAGATACAGGAGAAGACCAAGTAGTAATAAATAGTATAAAAGTATATGAAAAGAAAGGTTTGACATATAATTTTATAGATAATGGTTCTGGTGGATATGAATCAAATAACCAAGGAAAAGATAGCACAGTAGCAAATTCATATATACCAATTGACTTAAGCAATTATTCTGGAAAATATAATTTAACAGTAAATGCAAAAGTATCAAGTGCAAGTGGTGATTATGGTTATGCAACTGTAACAAGTAGTGAGACAGCACCAACATATAGTACAAGTACAGGAAGATTTATCTATATATCAGGAGAAGTAGAAGCTGAAGATTACACAACAGAATTACAAGGTGGACAAATGTATTATTTACATCTTGGATATTATAAAAATAGTAGTACGTCAACAGGAGATGATAAATTTACAGTAAATAGTATTAAAATAACTAATAGTAGTTCAGAACTATATCATACAGAAGTAACAACAAATATGGACGGTCAAGCAATAACACAATTACCATTTGGAAAATACCAAATAACAGAAGTTGTTGCACCAGAAGGTTATGAATTAAATAGTGAACCTACAGTTGTAGAATTTAGAGAAGATGGAAACCATGAATTTACAATTGAAAATAATAAGCAAGCACAAGTAATAGTACATCACTATTTAAAAAATAATGATGGAACATATACAACAACATCTGTAGCAGAAGATGAATTGGTAGAAGGAAAAAATGGTGAAAAATATACAACAAGTCCAAAATTAGATTTAACTGATTATGAACTAGAGAAAAATGAGTCAGGAGAATATGTAATACCAGAAAATGCAACTGGAACATTTACACCAGGAGTAACAGAAGTAATATACTATTATGAAGAAAAAGAAATACCATTAACAGTACATCATTATATAGAAGGAACAGAAGAAAAAGTACCTTTAAAAGATGATGGAGTTGCAGAAGATGTAACTGATAGTGGAAAAGAAGGAGAAGAATATCATACAAGTGCAATTGATGATAGTTTATTAAGTGATGACTACGAATTAGTAGAAACACCAGAAAATAGCACAGGAACATATAGTGGAGAAGAAGTTGTTGTAACATATTATTATAATAGAGTAGAAAGAGATGTTGTAATTAATAAATACTCAGAAGATGGAAGAACACCACTTGCTGGAGTAGACTTTGAAATACAAACAAAAGAAGATAACGAAAAAGAAAAAACAATAGGAAAAGTAAGTAATGTAAAAGCAAATGGAGAATACTATTTTGTAAAAGATGGTGAAAAATTAATATCTAATAACCAAAACAAAAATAGTACAACAGCTAATAGTTATATAAAAATAGACTTAAGTAATAAAGAAACAGCAACATTAACAATAAATGCAGAAATATCTAGCCAAAGTAGTGATTATGGATATGTAATTGTAAATGATAATATATCAAACCCATCATATAGTACAACTACAGGAAGAATATTTAGAATATCAGGACAAGTAGAAGCTAAAGATTATGAAATGGAACTAGAAGGTGGAAAAGTATATTATTTACATATTGGATATTATAAAAATGGTAGTACATCAAGTTATGATGATACATTTACAATAAACAGTATAACAATAGATGATGTAAATATATTAAACTTAGAAAAAATAGAAAAAACAACAAATGAAAATGGACAAATAGAATTAACATTAAAATCAGGAGAATATGTAGCAACAGAAGTAGAAACACTATCTGGATATGATATACCTTCTAATAATGAAACAAACTTTAGTGTAAGAAAACAAGATGATGTAATAACACTTAATATAACAAATATAAGAACAAAAGGAACTGTAATAACACATTATTACATAGAAGGAACAAAGACACAAGTACCAAGTAACAGTGGTACAGTTGTAGAAGATGTAGTACAAACAGGAAATGTAGGAGACATTTATGCAACAAAAGAAGCAGAAAATGTGGCTTCTAACTATGAATTTGTGTCTACAGAAGGACAAACAAGTGGAACAATAGTAGAAGGAACAACAGAAGTAATATACTACTATAAATTAAAAGACCCAAGTATAACATCAGAAATAACAAAAGAAAGTAGCATAGAAAAAATAACAGATGTAAATCAAATAGTTGATTATACTATGAATTATAAAGGTGTAATAGACAATTATAAAGGAAATGCAGAAGTTAAAATAGTAGATTATTTACCATATGAAATAGACGAAAGTAAAGCATATGAATTAGCAGGAGGAGAATATAATAAAGAAAGTAAAACAATAACGTGGACAGAAGAAATTGCTGATATAGATACATTTACTAATGGTGCGTATAATGTAGATATAACAAAAGAAATATCTTTAGTATATAAAGATATAGATGTAACAAAAGATAGTATATCAAATAAAGTAACAGGAACAATAAAATTAGAAACACCAGAAAAAGAAGATACAAAAGAAACAACAAAGGAAATACCAGCAGAATATCTAGTAAGTTTCCCAGTAACTAAACATTGGCTATATGGAAATGTTGCAAGACCACGTGAACTTACAATAATTGTAAAAAATGGAAATAAAGAAGTTGCTAGAAAAACAATTATAAATGAAGAGTATTTTCAAGATGATGTATGGGAAACAGAAATAACAGGACTTCCAAAATATGATGAAAGTGGAAATGAAATAAATTATACAGTAGATGAAGAATATAGTTCATCTGGACCTGGAAGTTTTAATAAAGAAATAACAGGCAATATGAAAGAAGGATTTGTAATAACAAATACATATGATACAGCTTTGAATTTGATACGTATAAAGAAAGTTTGGAACGATGATAATACTCCAGAACAAATATCAAAGAGACCAAAAAGTATACAAGTTACTATATCACCTTTATATGGAGGAGAAGGAACGAGTGAAACAGTTACATTAACAGCGCCTAATTGGGAAGAAGAAGTATATGTACAACAATTTACGATTGATGCGGTACAAATAGAATATTCTGTAAAAGAAGTAAATATAGAAAATAAATTCTATAAAAATACTTCAGTAGAAGGAAATATGTTCTCTGGATTTACAATAACAAATACATTTAGTGTACCAGATGAAACAGTAGATATACCAGTAACAAAAGTATGGGACGATAATGAAAATGCTTCAGGAAAAAGACCAGAAAGTGTAGAACTTGTATTAACAGGAACAGGAGCTAATGTAAATAGTACTAATACTGCGACATTAACAGCGGAAAATAATACAGATGGAAATACAAACACATGGGAATATACTTTTACAGGACTTCCAAAATATGATAGTAATGGTGATGAAATACAATACACAGTAACAGAAAAAGAAGTAAATTCAGAAGACTTAAAATTCTATACAAATAATGTATCAGGAGACATGAAATCTGGATATACAATTACAAATACATTTATAGTACCAGATGAAACAGTAGATATACCAGTAACAAAAGTATGGAACGATAATGAAAATGCTTCAGGAAGAAGACCAGAAAGTGTAGAACTTGTATTAACAGGAACAGGAGCTAATGTAAATACTACTAATACTGCTACATTAACAGCAGAAAATGATACAGATGGAAATACAAACACGTGGGAATATACTTTTACAGGGCTTAAAAAATATGATGATAATGGTGATGAAATACAATACACAGTAACAGAAAAAGA
>CALXEY010000124.1 GCA_944387455.1 uncultured Clostridia bacterium | reverse complement strand
GCATTTTCTTCAGCTTTAGAACTATATACATTTTCTGGTGATAAATCAACTATTGGTACTGATGTATAACTCATACCATTATATGTAAATTCTATATAATATTCATCTAAATTGTCTATTAATACATCCATCATTGTGTAACTTCCATTTTCATCTGTTAAAATTTCAGTTACTGTTCTACCATCTTCTGTTTTGAACTCTACATCATTTCCACTACTATCTTTTAATTTTACTGTTACATTTGCTACTAATCTATCTGGATTTGTTTCATCTTGGTCTCCTTGTGAATATACCCAATCTCTTTCAGATGTCTTTCCACTAATCATATCTTCCCATACAAGTCCATTTAATTTAATATATTTCTTTTTGTTTTTATATGTTAATACAGTAGGTTCTTTTCCACTTTCTGGTACTTCTGATAATGTATTAAATTTCCATTTTTGTGAACTTGTATTATTACCAGTATATATTTGTACATTTGTCATATCGGCCGCAACGCCCGCATTTACGTCCATATAGTAATTTGTATTAAGTGCAGTTGCTATTTTATAATATCCATCACCTGTACTTTCTATTTTCCATTTTTGTGAATTTGAATCATTATTAGTATATATTTGTACATTTGTTCCATCAGCTGCTACACCGCCATTTACGTCTAAACTATTATCTGCTCCTGTATATATAATTCTATATAATCCATTTCCTAAGTATTTTACATAGAACATTTGAGCAAGTGTTTTATTTTTTGTATGAATACCTACATTTGCATAATCATGGCTATATGCATATGATACATCTAATGCATAATTTGAATTTACTGCTGTTTCTATTTCGTATAATCCATCATCTATTGTTTTACTATCATCTTTTATAACAGAATTTTCACTTGAAGTGTTATAAGATCTTTGTCTTGTAACTTCTACTGTAGCCGTTAATCCTGTTCCGTCTTCTTTACCGTTATTCCATGATACATATTCATCATCTAAGTCATAGTTGAAATGTTCATCTCCTAAATATGTTTCTTCAACAGTATATGTTCCAACTCTTATGTTATAAATTGTAACTTTTCCCTCTTCATTTGTTATAAATAATGTTGCTTCATTTACATCAGATGTTGTTTCCATATTTCCTAGGTAAATCTCACCTGTTACTTCACTTTGTCTTTCTCCATTTTCATCAATTGCAATTATATATTGTCCATCACTGTTTTTTATTTTAAATCCTACATTTGCCATTGGTTTATCAATATTTAAGTCTGATTTATCTATTTCTAGTATACCTGTCTCTTTTGTGTTTGTTAAGTAAACTTCAAATGTTTCTCCACTATATGTATACACTGTTAACTCTTTAGTAACATTTTGTTCATATCCATAATTATTATTTGCTGTCTCTTTTATTATATAATTTCCTGGTGATAAATTGTCAAAGTGATATCTACCATTTTGAGTAGTAAACTCTTGTGACCATGAACCATCTGTTTTTGTTAATGTTCCTGATATATCTAATTTAACATCTAAATCATCTGCATCTACTTTTATTATATCTAATGTAGCATTAAAATTAGTCCACTCTATTGTTCCTGTTGTAACTTCTGATCCATAGTCAGTACCATGATCAAAATCATAAGTACTTGTATAAACACCTTGATGGTTATATGGTCCATCTGGGTGGTGTACCTGATTTTGATTACTCCAGCAAGGATTTGTTCCTACATATGCATAGTATCTCTGTCCATGCCACCATCTCTCTTGAGTATATGATCTTGTTTTATTTTGATTTACTGTTACTTTAGAAACTCCTCTTGCATATAAACTATCAGATAAGCTTAAATAAAATGTTACATTTCCTACACCTTTAGGTAAAGATACTCCTGCTCCATTTGCATCACATATTGCCCAACCATCTATTCTATTTCCTACTTTATCTGTTATTGTTATAATATAGTTTTCTGTAGAATTAGAGTATGATTCAAATGGTCCTAATATATAATTATCACCAATTTTCTTTACTCCAATTTGATCGTTTGTTTTTCTTAAATCTATTGCATCTGAAGTATATTGTTTTACTCCATATTCCATATATCCCCAATTTTCAGAAAAAGCATAGTCTGTTTCTGAGTGATAACATCCTGCCCAGTTCCATCCAGCTGCAACTAAACCATGTTGAGCACAATATCCTACTCCTGTTGGTCCACCTTCAAATCTATGTTCAGATGAATCTACATAGTGAAACCATACACCAAATACATTACTACTTGTACATATGCTAACTACTGAAAATATCATTAAAAATATTCCAAGTTTAGATATTTTTCCAATCTTAACTTTAAATTTAATTGCTAATCCTATAAGTACTAATATAGTTAATACTATTGCTCCAATTGATATATATGTTACTAAACCTGTACTTACACCAATAATTAATTGTGCTTCTGAATAATCATCTTCTTGTCTATTTCTATTTCCTGGTGTTGAATCTGCATCTTCTATTCCTGCTGTTGTACCAACACTTCCTATTTCTGCAGCATTTGTAAATGTGCCTGAACTATTTTCTGTCATTGTTTTAGTTAATGTTAATGTTATTTCTCTACTTTCTCCTGGCTCTATTTCTTGGTTCATTAAACTTCTATTTACTAAAGTTCCATTATCATTTGTCCAGTTCGAATTACCTGTTGATGAGAATTCTAATCCTTCTGGTAAATAATCATATATTTCTCTTATTGTAGCTGAAGATTCTCCTTCATTTGTTATAACAATTTTATATTTAACTTCTACTACAGCTCCGTCAATTTCTTTTGCTCTTATTTCTACTCTACCAAGTTTTGTGTTGTCATATGCATATTGTTTTGTTCCATTATTTGTTGTAACAGATACATCTGTTATATATTTATCTAGTCTTAAATCATATCCTTTTTTAGATATTAAACCTAAGTCTATAGCATTTGTATCTCTAGTAAGATTTATAGTATCTGTAACACCTACATTTACACTTTGTCCATCTAAAGTTATTGTTTGATTTGTCGCATCTGAGTTTACTTCATCTGAAACTCCGCTTCTTCTATATTCTGTTAAAGCATACATTATCGTGTTATATCTAAATATTACAATATAATTTCCTTGTTCTAAATCAGAGAAAGTATATCTTCCGCTACTATTTGTTGATGTTCTTGCTAATACATTACCAGAATCATTTAAGTTTACTAATAACACTTCTATTCCTGGTACTAAATTTTCTGTACTTTGTCTTTCACCATCTGTATTTGCATCATTCCATACCACACCTGTAATATTATATTTTTGGTCTGGATTTACTGGTGTATCTGGGTCATCTGGATCTACTGGTGTATCTGGGTCATCTGGATCTACCGGTGTATCTGGGTCATCTGGATTTTCTGGTGTTAAAGGTGGTTCTTCATATGGTAAAATTGTATGTTTTACTATATTTGATGTTCTAGAAAATTCAACACCTACACCTTCTTGAATATTTATTGTTGCAACAGCACTGTTTTCTATTTCTGTTCTTTCATATAAATATTTTGCTTTTGTTTTAATATTTATATTAATTGTTTCTCCAGATGGTATCCATGTTCTTATATCAATTTCTGGTAATTTATTTCCATCTCCATCTGTTTTTACTACTATATCTTCAGTTTTTGTTTGTTTTTCTGTTATCCCAATTGCTACTTTTCCTGCATCTTCTCCTGTTCCTATGTCTTGTGTGATTTTTTCATAATAATCATAAGTAACACTTATTGGCTCTACATCTTCAGGAAGATAATCAGTTATATGTGTATATATAGCTGCTACTTCTCCTTCTTCTCCTTCTAAATTACTACTATAACCAGTAACTTGTATATTGTAGTTTATTTCTTCTCCGTATTCTACTTCTTCACCTTCATTTTCTGAAGACATTTTTATAGTTATATCATCTACTGGTAAATCTAATCTATTTTCATTAGATTTATATGTAACATCATCAATTGTCAAACTTGCTACTGCTTTTAATTCTATTTTTCCTTCAGAAGTTCTATCCATTAATGATGTCCTATCTCCTTCTTGAACACCTAAGAAGAAAGAACCACTTTGGCTTGTATTTATTATTAATTCTGTTCCATTAAATTCTCTAGTATATCCTCCTGTCATATAATTTCCGTTTGTGTCATAACCTTGAACATATACATTTTTATTATCTATATTTTCTTGTGTCATATAAAAGAAGTCATCTAAATTTAATCTTACAGTTGCATTTTTTCCCGTAGTATTGTTGACAGTTACTTTGTATGACCACTCACCTTTAGGTCCTTCTACTTGTGAAGTAACATATATATCTGCTTCTGCTTGTTTAATAACATAATTTAAGTCTTGACTATTCACTTCTGCATCATCTATATATGTTTTTATATTAGTTGTTATTTGTCTTTCAGTTTCATCATCATTTAGATTATCTACTCTAACCTCATAATAAGTGTCTATAGTTTGTCCAGGATTTATTGTACCTATTTCTATTTCTTTTTCTGTTAAATTCTCATCATAATTATATTCATATTTTTTATCTGTTAATGAATTAAATTTGGAATTTAACTCTCCATACGTCATACCCTCTGGTATTGTTCCTACAAGTCTAACATTATTAATAGTTTCAGTACTTGTATTCTCTACTTTTATGTTGAATTTTATAAATTCTCTCTCATATACTGTATCTCCATTATTTAATACAGTATCACCTCTTACAGGTTCTACAGTAATATTTAAAGAATCTATTTGTTCTTGTGTTGCATTTGCCATTATTTCTTCTTCTACTTTTTCTTGTACAGCATTTCCTATAGATTGTATTATATCTTCTTTATTTTCTTCTTCATTTACTTTATTTGTAATTTCTTCTTTATAATTTTCAAATGTAACTACTTTTTCAGTATTTCCTTGTTCTGTACTTCCATCTACACTATAATTATTTGTATATTCTAAATTAACTTTTCCTAAAGTACTTTCAATATCTTTCTTTAAAATTACTGTTGTAGATAATTTAATATTAGTTTTTAATCCCAAATTATTTTCATTATAAGCATTTTGTATTCCGTTTAAATTTACTACTATAACTAAATTACCATTTTCGTCTGTTTCTACATATGGTTCTTGCATCTCTAACCCATTATTATAAACAATAGAACTGTTATTTAAAACTACTTTTTCTACTTCTTTTGGTAATTTTATTTTTAAAGTAGGATTATTAAATAAATTATCCTGCATATTTAAAGAACTTAAATTAACATCAAATGTTACATTGTTTTGTTCTTTATTTGTCCATTTTGAATTATCTATTGATAGCTCTACATTTGTTGTACTATCCTTTACTTCTATATTTTTCTCATCAGTTGTTTCAGAAACTGTATTTTCTACTATTTGTACATTGTTGCTTGCTTCTTCATTTTCATTTACATTATTTTCAAGGACAATTTCTTCTTCATTTATTCCAATTACTTTTGTTATTGTTTTTATTTCTTTGTCATCTATGTTTTGATTATCACTTTTTATATATTTTTCATTTTCAATATTTAAAAATCCTTCATTTATAATATTACTTGTTTTTATTATAATATTATTTACATCATCTCCATATGTTACAGTATATTCTCCATTTTCATTAAATTCTGTATTATTATCAATTGTAGATAATATATTATTATTGCTGTCTAATATCTCTATTTTACCCTCTTCTCCAAGTACATTTAATATATCTTCTTTTTTAAATGTAGTGCTTTTATAAAAGATATCGTCTTTATTTACATATTCATTTTCTTGTGTTATTTTTAATTTTTCTTGTGCATTTTTCTTGCTTATTAATATACTATTTTTTTCTACGTAATTTGTATTATATGTTGTTCCATTTATAATATTTGATTTTATATAACCATTATATACTTCTTCTGTATCTACACTTACACTTGTTAATTCACCTATATTTTGTTCAGCTTCAGTTTTTAAACTTCCTGTAGTAAATATTTTTCTTTGATCTTCTGTATCAAATGTTACATCATATCTAACATTACATACCAATTCTCTTTTTGGCATTTGTTCTGTATATGTATTATAATAACAAATTATTATGAATTCATCTCTATCATCTTTGTTTACTTTATTATTAGATATTAATTCATTGTTTTCATTTTTATTGCTATTATTAATTATTAATTTTCCAGTTTGTGAATCATAATTATAGTTTTCTACTATATTTTCTTCTTTTCCATTTGTTACTTTAGTACTTGTTGTAATCACTTTTACACTATCAGGATAAACTCCATCTATACTGCTTAAATCAATTTCCAAATTAGAATTGTTTATTGGCGTAAAAGTCTCACCATATTCGATTCCTGTTCTAATACGGTATTGTACTAATGTTCCACTTTCTCCATTTTCTAAATTATAATTAAGATATTTTTCAAGCATTCCTTCTATTATTAATTTTTCATTATCTGCACTAAAACTTTTTCCTAAAAATATTGTACCAATAATTAATAATAAAGTAATTAAAAATTTTACTGTTTTTGACAAAATCTTGTTATTCATAATATCCTCCAAGTTTTTAAAATATTAATACTTAATTATAATATAAAATTTTCTCATTAAAAAATCAATATAAGTTTTTTCCAAGTATACCAAATATTACAAAAATTTTTATTTTTCCTTTTAGGGAAAGTCTTTCTAGGACTTTTATATTACTAAATTTTAAAAATAAATTACATTTTTATTACATTTTTTGTTTTATTTCTTTCCAAATCTCTAAACTCCTTATTTGCGTAAATCTTAATCAGGTTTTGCTAAACAAAAATAAGAGAGGTTTTTTTCTTTCCTCTCTTATTTTTGTTTATTAGCTTTTATTTTTTATTGTTTATAATATTACTCTTTATTTAAAGCTTTTCTTTTAATTATAACTACACCTACACCTAATACTATTAATGCTATTACTCCAATTGTAATTGGTAATATGAAGTTTAAGTTTGCACCAGTAGAAGGTGTTACTATAACTGTTTCTGCTGTACTATCATCTGGTTCTGTTTTTCCAGTTCCTGGTATATAATTTCCTGGTGTTCCTTCTGGTTTAGAACCACCTGTTTTATCTAATGTTGTAATTTCTGTTTCATTATCAAATGATAAATCATCTGATGTAGTTAATAATTTAGATACATTTAAGTTTACACTTGCACTCTCAGTTGGTTTTAATGCATTTTGTTTTAAGCTTTCTGTATATAGAATTGTCTTATCATTTATTGTAGAGTTTTCACTATTATATACTACCTCTGCAACTAATCCTGGAAGATCTTCTTTTGTCTTCACTTGCCAATCTGGATTTTTCTCAGTTTCAAATGCCCAACCGTTATCTAAGTAATCTATAATTGCAGATGGTGTTATTGTTACTGCTTCTCCTTCCACAATACCATATTTATAGAAGTTTTCTGATAGATAATCTAATTCACTTGAGTTATTAGCTGTTATTATATAAGTAACTTCTAATGTTGCTCCTTGTATTAACTCATTATCTAACTCAATTCTTACATATCCGTTTTTTGGCATTGCTGTTTCTGATGGTCCCATGTAAATTACATAATCACTTTGTCCATTTACATTTCCATTTTCATCAATTGTTGCATCAACTACTACTTGTCCATTTGCAAGTGTTACTTTAACACTTCCTACTCTCTTAATTAAGTCTATTCTTTGTCTTGCTCTTTCTACAATACCAAAGTCTACATTTCTTATTGAATATTCATATCTATCTCCTGTTGAAGCTGTATATACACTATCATATTCAACTCCAATTCCCATTGTAGGTGTTGTAGAATTCATTTTATCAATTGTTGTTTGTGTGCTACCTGTTAAATGTTTTAGTTCTTCGTCAATTTGTTGTCTTAAATTGTAATCATCAACTGCATCTGTATATCTTGTATCGACATCATCTTTAAACCATTGTTTATTTGCAATATTTGCATCATATCTAGCTTTATCATATACTGTACCTTTATAATTTTGTACTGTGTATGTTTCATCTCCCCAAGTGTATGTTAATGTGTAATCACCTGGAATATAATCTGTGATTAAGAAATCTCCATTAGCATCTGTAGTTGCTGTATATACTTTTCCACTACCTGTATTTTCTGTTAATGTTATTGCTACATTTGGTATTCCTATTTCTCCATCTTCATATTGTCCAGAACCTTGTCTTACTTCTCCTGTCATTAATTCTCCTGTTGTTGAGTCTAAGAATACTTTACCAGATAATGTTCTTGCGTCTGCAACTTCTAGTTTAAATCCTGGTGCTGAATCTGTATCATCTTCATATGTTGCTTCATTTCCTGGTGTACAATTTCCTGGGTTAGAATCACTATCTATTCCTGCATATACACTTCCATTTCCATCAAATACTGAATAAGAATTTATTTCTACCACATTGTCTAATACTTCTTGGTCATTTAATAATTGTACTACTTTTTCTCTATTTAATTCAAATTCTACATATACATCAGTTTGTTTTTGTGGTTCTATTCTTGTATTTGTGTTTATTACAGTCTTAGAATATTCATTATTATAGCTTATATCTGTATGTGTAAGTTCTTCACCTGTTATTTGTCCATTTGCGTCTAATTGTATTCCTGCTTTTAATAATGTATAATTACTATCATAGTAATCTACTATACTATTTATTCTAGTAATTAAGTTTGTAGATTCATTTCTTAGAGCTATTCTATATGTT
>CALXEY010000123.1 GCA_944387455.1 uncultured Clostridia bacterium | reverse complement strand
AGAGCACAAATCAAGTGAATAGAAATTAATCTTACACGAAAAAAAATTAGTTTAAATTCACTCGCTTAAACTCGCCCGTTTTTCTTGTTTATATTTTCATTTTACACAAAAATTAAAGAAAAAGCAATCCTTTTTACTCAATTAAATCCTTTTAAATAGCATTTAACCGGTAATTAGAAGTTACTTTTTCTAAATATATTTTACTTTTTCAATTGACCACATAAAAAGACATTTAAAAATTTTGTTTATATTTTGAATAATATTTTTTTACTTGGATATAATACTATTATAAGGTTAATAATAGTTGAGCGAAGAGTATTAATAGATAAAAATTTGTTTATTAATATTCGAACAAAGATGTATTATAGTTTATATTTATAGATTATAATATGTCGGCGATAAGAATTTATTATTTGTTTGTAGGCTATATAATTTATTATTAATTAAATTTTTTTCTATAAATATTTTATTATTAATATATGGTCAAATGATAGGTAATAAATTCGAGCTAAGATTATTCTTATATCTAGTATTTAAAGTGGTTATTAGTAGTCCTAAGTTCTAGGACGAATATAGTTACTTGTGGTGTATTAATGGTCGAGCGAGTGATTAATATATGTGGTATTAGGGCTTATTTATATAGTAATATATATTAGGTTTTTATATTAGATATATTAGTTTTAGTAGAGATTATTATTGGCTTTATAGATAAACGGTAGATATTTGTTTTATCTACCGTTTAATTTTTTATATATCTAGATTTTTAACATACTTAGCATTTGCTTGGATAAATTCTCTTCTTGGCTCTACTTCATCTCCCATTAATAAAGTAAATATCTCATCAGCTTTTATAGCATCGTCCATTGTAACTTTTATTAATACTCTTGTCTCTGGGTTCATTGTAGTATCCCATAATTGCTCAGGATTCATTTCTCCAAGACCTTTATATCTTTGAAGACCTAATTGATCTCTTGTAATTCCTTTTTCTTCTAATTCTTTATAAGCTTCGTCTAATTGTTCATCTGTGTAACAATAAATATCTTCCATACCTTTTTTAGAAATTTTATATAATGGTGGTTGAGCTAAATATACATTTCCATTTTCAATTAATGGTCTCATATATCTAAAGAAAAATGTTAATAATAAAGTTCTAATATGTGCACCGTCAACATCAGCATCTGCCATTATAATTACTTTTCCATAACGTATTTTTGTAATATCAAAATCAGCTCCTATGCCAGCTCCTATTGCTAAAATAACTGGGTTTAATTTATCATTTCCATATATTTTATCTGCTCTAGCTTTCTCTACATTTAACATTTTACCCCATAATGGAAGTATAGCTTGGAATTTTCTATCTCTTCCTTGTTTAGCACTACCACCAGCAGAGTCTCCCTCTACTATATAAACTTCACACTCATCAGCAATTTTACTACTACAATCTGCTAATTTTCCTGGTAATGTAGATGTCTCTAAAGCGTTTTTCTTTCTTACTAATTCCCTAGCTTTTCTTGCTGCCTCTCTTGCTCTTGATGCACTAATACATTTTTCTAAAATTGCTTTTGCCACATTAGGGTTTTCCTCTAAAAATGTTGATAAAGCTTCATTTACCATACTTTGAACAACACCTGTTACTTCACTGTTACCAAGTTTAGTTTTAGTTTGTCCTTCAAATTGTGGCTCTCTTACTTTTACAGAAACAACTGCTGTTATTCCTTCTCTTATATCTTCCCCTTGTAAATTATTGTCTTTTTCTTTTAAAATATTATGACTTCTTGCATAATCATTAAATACTTTAGTCAAAGCTCTTTTAAAACCTTCTAAGTGTGTTCCACCTTCTACAGTGTTAATATTGTTTACAAAAGTATAAATATTTTCTGAATAACTTGTTGTATATTGAATTGCTATTTCTACAGGAACTTCCCCTGATTTTTCTATATATATTGGTGTTTTATGTAATTTTTCTTTGTTTTTATTTAAAAATTCAACAAAAGATACTAAACCACCTTCATAGCAAAATTCTGCTTTTCTAGGGTTTTCTTCTCTTTGGTCTTCTAATGTAATTTTTAAACCTTTAGTTAAAAATGCCATTTCTCTCATTCTTTTTTCTAAAGTTTCATAATCATAATCTAAACTTTCAAAAATAGTGTCATCTGCTAAAAATCTTACCTTAGTACCTGTTCCTTCTGCATCTCCTATTCTTTCAAGTTTTCTAACAGTTTTCCCTTTTTCAAAATACATTTGGTATAAGCCACCGTCTCTTTTAATAGTAACTTCTGTCCAAGTAGATAATGCATTAACAACAGAAGCACCAACTCCGTGTAAACCTCCAGATACTTTATAGCCACTATCTCCACCAAATTTTCCACCTGCGTGTAATACTGTGTAAACAGTTTCAGCTGTTGATATATGTGTTTTAGGGTGTATCTCTACAGGTATACCTCTACCATTATCTGTAACAGATATAACATTTCCTTTTTCAATTACAACATTTATCTCTGTACAATATCCAGCTAAAGCCTCATCAACACCATTATCTACTATTTCATATACACAATGGTGCAAACCTCTTACGGATGTACTTCCTATATACATACCAGGTCTTTTTCTTACGGCTTCTAGCCCTTCTAATACTTGAATTTGTTCTGCTCCATATTTATGTTTGTACTTTTCCATTTAAATTCCTCCTCTATAGACTTTTCCGTCTTTTACATTATATATTAAAATATTTTTATTTTCAATATCTATTTTATCAGTACAAGTAATTATTACTTGAGTATCATTTATTTTCTTTAAAAAATGATTTCTTCTTTTTTCATCTAATTCTGACATAAAATCATCTAATAATAAAATTGGTTTTTCCCCTATTTCTTCTTCTACTATATTTACTTCAGATAATTTTAAAGAAAGCATTGCTGTTCTATGTTGTCCTTGTGAACCATACACACTAAGTTCTCTATCATTAATACATATATTAAAATCATCTCTATGAATTCCTTTAGTTGTATATCCTTTAATTATATCTAACTTTCTTCTTTGTTTCAATAAATTTAAATATTTTTCCTTTTCATCACATTCAGTTATATATTCTATATTAATATCTTCCTTATTGTCTGTTATTTCGTTATGTATTTTTTTTATTTTATTTTTTATTTTTTCCATAAATTCTTTTCTATAATTACTAATTACAATTGCATATTTTGCTAATTCTTCGTCCCAAATATCTAACATTTCTTCTGATTTTTGCTCTTCTTTTATTTGTCTTAAATAATTATTTCTTTGCTCTAACGTTTTAGTATATAAACTCAGATTATGCATATAATTTGGTTTTAACTGACTTATCATAATATCTAAAAATCTTCTTCTGTTCTGAGGTCCACCTTTTAAAATATTAATATCATCTGGTGTAAATATAACAACATTTAAGTTTCCTAACAATTCGCTTAATTTTTTTATTTTTACACCATTAACTAAAATATTTTTTCTATTTCCTATTTGAATTTTTATTTTTCCGTCTCTATCTGTTTTGTTATATTCAACTTCTACAATTGCATTATTACAATTTAATCTTATCATTTCCTTGTCTTGTTTTGCTCTAAAAGATTTTCCCATACTACATAAGAAAATAGCTTCTATTATATTAGTCTTTCCCTGTGCATTTTCCCCATAAAAAACGTTTACATTTTCATTTAATTCTATTTCTTGTTCTTCATAATTCCTAAAATCTTTTATTTTAACTTTACTTATCCACATATTATTCACCATTTGTCTATAACTTCATTTCATATTATATTTTATTTCTTGAAAATAATCAATCACTTTTTTATTTTTTCCATAAAAATATACATCTAAAAAATTAAAACGTCTTATTTTTGATTTTCATTTGTCATTTTTATTTAATTTAATTATTTTATTTATTATTTTAAAAATTAATTTTTAATTTTCTTATTTTTCTTATTTTAATTATATTTAAATTAATTACTTATTTTTTAATAACCGTTTTCAATTTTATTAATTATTTTTTAGTTATTTAAATTCTTTAATATTTTTAATAAATTAATTAAATAAAATTTAATCATATTTTTCAAATGTTTATTATTGTAATTTTTTCGTAATCAAAAAAATAATATTTTTCTATAACAATATGTTAACTTTTTTTATATCTTTTAAATTTATTTTTTACTTTACTTCTTTTCATTTCTTTTTCCTTATTGCCTAGAGGTTTTTTGTTATTTCTTTTTTAAAAAATTTAATTATTTTAAAATAATACTTTAAGATTTTTATTTTATATACTTTTTTGGTAAACTTACTTAAATATTAAAAAGATTTCGTCTAATATAAATTTTATCATTAAAGGATATTTTTAATTTTTATTTTATTAATTTTAGTTAATTAATATTTTTTATTAATTATTTTTTAATTAATTAATTTTTTTATTTAATTATTTTTATTTAATTATTTTTATTAATTATTTTTATTTAATTATTTTTATTTAATTATTTTTTATTTATTATTTTTTATTAATTATTTTATTAATTAATTTTTTTATTTAATTATTTTTTTATTTAATTATTTTTTTATTTAATTATTTTTTTATTTAATTATTTTTTTATTTATTATTTTTTATTAATTATTTTATTAATTATTTATTTTTTTGATTATTTATTTTTTAATTATTTTTTTATTATTTTGTTTTTATTAATTAGTTTTTAATTAATATTTTAATAAGTTAAATAAATAAAATTAATTTACATTTTTCTATTTACTTTTAAATAATAATAAAATAATATTTTTCCAAAGTAATATGTTAACTTGTTTTTTCTCTTGTAAAATTATTTTTTATTTTAGTATACCTCCTTTCTCTTCCTTTATTGCCTAACAATTGTTTATTGTTTACTTTTTTTAAAATCCATTTAATTTAAAATAATATTCTAAAATTTTTATCTTTTATTATTTTTTGGTAAACTTACTTAAATATTACAATAATTTTGTTTAATAAGAATTTTTATCGTTAAAATATATTTTTAATTTTATTTTATTAATTTTAGTTGATTACATTTTTTAATAATTTATTTTTAATTAATTTATTTTAATTTATTAATTTTTAAATTATTTATTTTTTATTAATTATTTTTTTATTTAATTATTTTTTATTTAATTATTTTTTATTATTATTTTTTTATTATTATTTTTTTATTAATTAATTTTTTTATTTAATTAATTTTTTTATTTATTATTTTTTATTAATTATTTTATTTAATTAATTTTTTTATTTATTATTTTTTATTAATTATTTTATTTAATTAATTTTTTTATTTGCTATTTTTAATTAATTATTTTATTTAATTAATTTTTTTATTTATTATATTTTAATTATTTATTTTTTTGATTATTTATTTTTTTATTAATTAATTTTTAAATTAATTATTTTTTATTTATTTTTAAAATTATTTTGTTTTTATTAATTAGTTTTTAATTAATATTTTAATAAATTAAATAAATAAAATTACATTTTTCTATTTACTTTTAAATAATAATAAAATAATATTTTTCCAAAGTAATATGTTAACTTGTTTTTTCTCTTGTAAAATTATTTTTTATTTTAGTATACCTCCTTTCTCTTCCTTTATTGCCTAACAATTGTTTATTGTTTACTTTTTTTAAAATCCATTTAATTTAAAATAATATTCTAAAATTTTTATCTTTTATTATTTTTTGGTAAACTTACTTAAATATTACAATAATTTTGTTTAATAAGAATTTTTATCGTTAAAATATATTTTTAATTTTATTTTATTAATTTTAGTTGATTACATTTTTTAATAATTTATTTTTAATTAATTTATTATTTAAATTATTTATTTTTTATTAATTATTTTTTTATTAATTATTTTTTTATTTAATTATTTTTTTATTTAATTATTTTTTTATTTAATTATTTTTTTATTTAATTATTTTTTTATTTAATTATTTTTT
>CALXEY010000122.1 GCA_944387455.1 uncultured Clostridia bacterium | reverse complement strand
TTTTTGCAAACATAGCTAAAAAGAAACAATTAAGTAATAATAGTCTAAATAATAATTTTGATAACAGAAAGGAGCTTCTCGATGGTTAAATGGATAAGAAATATTTTTATTTTTATAATTATCTTAGTTATTGTTTCTGCATTTTCTAGCTCCTATTCTTCTTTAAGTATAGATAATTTAACATATGTTTTAGCAATTGGAGTAGATGTTTCTGATAATGACAAAATAGAAGTTAGTTTTCACTTTTCAAATCCCATCCCAGCTGAATCTAGCGCTAGTGAAAAGGTAAGCCCTATAATTAATACCGTTACTGCTTCTTCTATTAGTAATGCTATTAATTTAGTTAATGGCTATCAAGGAAGACAACTTAATTTATCTCATTGTAAAGTTATTATTTTTTCTGAAGAGATTGCTAAAAATGGTATTTCAGATGAAATTTACACATTGATAAATGATACTCAAATTCGTCCTTCTGCAAATATTATTATTAGCAAATGTAATGCTAAATATTATATGGAGCAGGTTAAACCTGAAATTGAAAACTTACTTTCTAATTATTACGAACTTCTAGCAGAGTCTAGTAAATATGTTGGACATATCCCCAATGCTACAATTGGTGACTTTTTTAATAGTTTAATTTGTAAAACTTGTGAACCTTATGCAATACTTCGGTGGTATTAATAAAGATAATTCTAGTATAAATACTAATACTAAATTTAAAAATGATTTTGATATAAAAGCAAATGATTCTACTGTGGAAGGTGAAAATAAAGTTGAAAATTTAGGTGTCGCTGTCTTTAAAGAAGATAAATTAGTAGGTGAACTTTCTGCGATTGAAACAATAGCTTTTCTAAATATTAGAAATAAGGTTGATAGATTTCTTATTTCTATTCCAGACCCATTAGATAAAAATAATTATTTGGATATTTATATTACACCAAAAAATTCTACAGATATAAAAGTAAATACTTCTACCAATTCACCATTTATAAAGATAAATTTTGATTTTACTGCGCAAGTTTATTCTATGACAGAAAACTCTAAATATTTAGACCCAAATGTTTTAGATATCATTTCTAATTCTTGTAATTCTTATTTAAAATCTATACTTTTAGATTACCTATACAAATCTTCTAAAGATTTTAAATCAGATATAAATGGACTTGGTGTTTTTGCTACTAAGAATTTTTTAACAAATACAGATTTTGAAAATTATAATTGGGAAGAATCTTATAAAAATGCATTTTTTGATGTTAATATAGAAACTTCAGTTAAGTCTGGTATGTTAATTAACGAAACTTAAAAAGAGGTGTTTATTTTGCAAAAATTTATTTATGATTTATTATTTATTGTAATTAGTTTATATGTTTTAATTAAAACAATTTATTACGGCATTTATGAAATTAAAGAAAATGATAATAAAACAGGTGGTATTGTTGTTATTAGTTTTTCAGTTATTGTTTTTATCTTTTTTAATATAGTAATTATTTTTACTTAAAATAAGGAAGAGAGTAAAATTCTACTCTCTTCCTTCCTTTTAGAAGCCGGTTGCCTCCTAGGCTTCCAGTTCCAGAAGCTCTTGCTCCAGCTTGGCAATTTCTGCCTTTGCACGAGCAATCTCTTCCTTGGTGTACCAGTGTACACCAACATAGCCAGAACGCTCAGACTCAGGAATATCTTCCTGAATGGTGATATCTTGGAGATCCAAGATTCTGTCATTGATTTCCTCTATACGTCCCATTTCTAGCCTTTCTCTTGCAACCAGCATTTCTATATCAAATATCAAACAAAGTTTGATACTGAAAAAAAGGAAATATACAAGGCTATGCCTCATACAATTAAATTATACCATATTATGACAACTAGGTCAAATTTATTTTATCTTCTTTCTTCATAATTATTTTTTTCGAAACTTGAGGTGCCAAATTGGAACCTCAAATTTTCGAATTTATAAATAAAAAAGTAGCAGAAAAATTATTCTGCTACTTTTTTATGCTAACTCTTGGAGTTCAATAGATTTTTAAAATCTTTTTGCCTTTGCTTGACAAAGTCCTTGAGAACTGTTTTTTCAATCTTGTCCCAAGAAAAATAACTATGTTCATAATCAGAACGCCCTTGATGCGCCTTGTATTTTCCAGTATCCAAGTTAACTAACAACTCAATTGTAAATAGTGGAACTCCTTCATCACATCTATTTTTTGTTTCAAGCGAAAAACAAGCTAGTGGATAGTCAATTGCAGTACAACTCCAAACAAAATTATAAATTCTCCAGTCTAGCATTTTGTAATCCTTTCTCCTACATTTGTAGTTAGAAACTACATACCGACTACATATTTGTATAATATCACAAATTTACATAAAAATCAATACTATGTTTTTTCATTAAATAATTACTATATTTAAAAATAACTTTTTCTATAAAAAAGGAAGAGCAATTAAACTCTTCCCTGTTTTCCTTTAAAGCATTTTTAAGATTTTAGCAAGTGTGATTTTATCCTCCAATTCTGTAATTTCGGCTTCTAGTTCTGGAATAATTTTCTTGGCATAATCAATTTCATCATCTGTATGCCAATTTATTTCAGAAAAAAACTTTTTGT
>CALXEY010000121.1 GCA_944387455.1 uncultured Clostridia bacterium | reverse complement strand
AAATAAAAGAAGGAGAAAATAAAAAGGTTAAGTTTTTTAAGAAATATAGAAATAAACTAAGAGTTTTAAGAATTATATTATTAGTAATAGTTTTAGTATTTGTAATAAATACAGGAAGAAAAGTATATATAATAAATGATTTAAATAATAAAGCAAAAGAATATATTAATTCTGAAAATTATAAAAAAACTATATATTTATTGGATAGTGGTAAATATGTAAAATCTGAAGGATATTGTTTAAATAATAAACAAAAAATTGTAATTACAACAATAGATGAAAATGGAGAAAAAGAAGTTGTAACAGTTTATGGAGAAAAAGGCTCAAATAAAATAAATACTTATATAGAAAAAGAAGGTAAAAAAACAGCAAGGATAAATGAACAAGGAGAGGTTAGTATAGAAATTGGAGATGCTTTTTATGGTTTAGATAATAAAGCAACATTAATTATATATGCAATACTAACTAATATAAATAAAACTACTTTTAATGGAGAAGAGTGTTATTATGTATCAGGTCCAGAAAATTTAGGTCCATATAAAATGATGTATGTAAATAAAAATAATGGACTTATAATTAGCAGAATAGCATTTGAAACAGAATTTGTAAACTCAGAAAAAGGTAGAGTTCCAAGTACTGAATATAAATTTGAGTTTAATAATGTAACAGAGGAAGATTTTATAGAACCAGATATTAGTGAATATGAAATTATAGAATAAGAGAATAAAAGGAAAGAGTAGAATCTTTCCTTTTTACTTACTGGAAAAATTTTAGAAAATATGATATATTATTACATATGATTATTTAGAGAGGAAGTCTTTTTATGAAATTATTATTACATACTTGTTGTGCACCTTGTAGTGTATATTGTATAGATGAATTAAGAAGTGAAAATATAGAACCAACTGTATATTGGTTTAACCCTAATATCCATCCATATATGGAATATAAAGCAAGAAGAGATTGTTTAAAAGAATATACTAATAGTATAAATGTAAATGCTATTTTTGCGGAAAATTATGGCTTAGATGACTTTTGTAAAAATGTTGTAAATTCTTTAGAAACAAGATGCCAAGATTATTGTTATCCAGTTCGTTTAGAACAAACAGCAAAATATGCTAAGGAAAATGGTTTTGATACAATATCTACAACTCTTCTAGTTAGCCCATATCAAAAACACGATATTATAAAAGATTTAGGAGACGTTATTTCTAAAAAATATGGAGTTGAATTTTTATATAGAGATTTTAGAGTAGGTTTTAGAGAAGGACAAGCTAAAGCTAGAGAAATAGGTCTTTATATGCAAAAATATTGTGGTTGCATTTTTTCTGAGGAAATGTCGAGTCTTGCACGACAAAAAAAGGAAAAAGAAATAATAGATAGAGCTAACAGAGATACAGAGCGAAAAATAAGATTATCAGAATGTATGCCAAGTCTTGATTTTAGACAACTAAAAAGAGAAAATAAGGAAGAAATAGACTTTATATATAATATAAAAAAAGAAGATTATAATAAATATGTAGAAGATAAAAAAACTGATATGAGCGAAGAAATACAGACAAAATTATTTGAAAGATATATAAAAGGAAATGCAAAGAATATAAAGATAATTACAGTAAAAGGAGAAATAGTAGGCTTTTTTGAAGATAAAATTTTAAAAGATAACACTTCTAAAACTGGTAATATATTCATATTAAAAGAGTATAAAAATAAAGGAATAGAGACAGCAATTTTAAATGAGATTTTATTAAAAAATAAAGATATTATGAAAAAAGAAAACTAAAAATAAATAGCTTATTAGGTTAATTTTGTAAGTTAAAGAAGGAGGAGTTTAATGGATAATAAAATTATAAGTCAAGACAACAATAAAATATTAATTTATACCTCTGATGATGGACAAGTTAAAATAGAAGTGAGGCTGGAAGACGAAAATGTTTGGCTTACTCAAAATGCTATGGCAGAGTTATTTGATACAACACGAAATAATATAACTATGCATATAAAAAATATATTTGAAGAAGGAGAATTACAAGAAAATTCAGTTAGTAAGGAATCCTTACTAACTGCCTCAGATGGTAAAAATTACAAAACAAAACTTTACAATTTAGACGTAATTATATCAGTTGGATATCGTGTAAGGTCAATTCGTGGTACTCAATTTAGAATATGGGCAAATAAATTAATAAAAGAATATTTAATAAAAGGATATAATTTGGATATAGATAGGTTTAAAAATAATGGTGGAGGAGTATATTTTGAAGAGGTACTAGAAAAGATTAGAGATATTCGTTCATCAGAAAAAGTCTTTTGGAGAAAAATTTTAGATATTTATGCTACAAGTATCGACTATGATGCAAAAGATGAAAAAACAAAGGAATTTTTTAAAACTGTTCAAAATAAAATGCATTAGCGATTCACGGATATACTGTGGCAGAGGTGATTTTTAATAGAGTTGATAGTGAAAAAGAGAATATAGGATTAACTAATTTTAAAGGAAATATACCTACAAAATCAGAAACAGAGGTTGCGAAAAATTATTTATCAGAAAAAGAATTGGATATGTTAAATAGAATGGTGTCAGCATATTTAGATGTTGCAGAAATTAATGCATTAAATATGCATCCTATGACAATGAAAGACTGGATAAAAGAACTAAATGGATTTTTAACAATGACACATAAAGAAATATTGGAAGGTG
>CALXEY010000120.1 GCA_944387455.1 uncultured Clostridia bacterium | reverse complement strand
GAAGATACTAACAAAAAAATAGCTGTTTACATATTATATAGAGAGGTAAATGTAAATAGCTAGAACTATTCTTTACTTCTTAAAAAATCATACTTGACAATATAAGTAATATTGGAGTGGAGAAAATGCAAATAAAAAGAGGAGATATGTTTTATGCAGATTTAAGTCCAGTAGTGGGTTCAGAACAAGGTGGTGTTAGACCTGTATTAATTATCCAAAATGACCTAGGAAACAAATATAGTCCAACAGTAATTGCTGCAGCTATAACTTCTCAGACAGGAAAAACAAAATTACCAACACACATAGAAATTAATTCAGATTTGTGCGGTTTAAAAAGTAATTCTGTTGTTTTAACAGAACAAATTAGAACAATTGATAAAAGTAGACTAAAGGAAAGAATAGGTCATATTGATGATGAAAATGTTATAAATAAAATAAATAATGCACTTGGTGTAAGCTTTGGACTTGGAGAGTAAAAAAGACTTCTGTTTTGGAAGTCTTTTACACTCTTAATTTTTTTATTATTTTTATTTCGTGATATAAGTTTTCTATAATAGCTTTTCTAGTTTCATATGCTTTTTGATATTCTTCATATGCACTTTCGAAATTTTCTGGTGTTTCATTATCTTTTAGAAGCATTTTCATACCTTCTAAATAATAATTTTTATCTTTTTCTTTTTTTGCTTTGTCCATTGCTATTTTATATTTTCTAACTTGATTTAATCTTTTTAATTCTCCTTTTAATTCTTCAACATAGCTTTGGGTAAGGAATATTTCATATTCAATATCTTCAATAACAACTTTAAATAATACTCTTGTAATTGCTGCGTTATTTTTACCAAGTTTAGCATTATTTGCAACTTCTGATAATGCAGCCGATTTTTGTATTTGTTCGTGAGGTTTTGTATTTTCTATTAATATTTTTAAGGTATCAGAAATACCGATATGTGATTTATATTGACGTTTACTTACGATTGCATCATATTCATCGGCAACACGAATTATTTGTGCTTCATATGGTATATCTTTTTTTGTTAAACCACGTGGATAGCCAGAACCGTCTAATGCTTCGTGGTGGTAATAAGGACCTGCAGCATATGGACGTAATTTTAAATCGTCCATACACATTTTATATCCTATTGTTGTATGTGTTTTCATAATCTCAAATTCTTCTTCTGTAAGTTTACCAGGTTTTTGTAGAACTTCTGGTGGAATAAATTGTTTTCCGATATCGTGAAGATATCCACATATTGTACAATATTCTGTAAAACCTTTATTACAATGTAGATGTTGGCATAACCTACAAGTTAGGTCTCCTACGTTTTCACAATGTTTTCTTGTAAAAACATCTAATCTATCTAGCATATTTAATTGATATCTCATTGTTTTATCTAAATTATAAGATTTTAGACTTGTTCTATCATAAAAATCAAAAGTTTCTTTATACATAATTTTATCTCCTATATTTAATCTAATATAATAATAACATTTTAGAAACAAAAAAACAATATCAAGCAAAATAAATTTTAACAAATAAGAGCAGAATTTTCTAAAAAACATTGATATAAAGCTAAAATTGTGCTATTATATAAGCTGAAATTATGAAAAAAGAGGGAGAAAAATGTATAGAACAAAAACGTGTGGAGAATTAAATTTAAGCAATGTAAATGAAGAAGTAGAGTTGTCAGGTTGGATACAAAAAATAAGAAATTTAGGTGGAATGGTTTTCATTGATTTAAGAGATGAAGAAGGAATAACACAAATAGTTATAAATGATGAAAAATTAGAAGAACAAATAAAAACATATTCAACTGAAAGTTGTATTAACATTTGGGGACAAGTTGTGGAAAGAAGTAGTAAAAATACTAAAATTCCAACAGGAGAAATAGAAGTTGTAGCAAAAAAAATAGAAATGCTAGGTAAATGTAAAAATGTACTTCCATTTGAAATAAATACAAACCAAGAAGTAAGAGAAGATTTAAGACTAGAATATAGATTTTTAGATTTACGTAATAAAAAATTACACGAAAACATATTACTTCGTTCAAAAATAATGAAAACTCTAAGAGATAAGATGGACGAATTAGGTTTTACAGAAATACAAACACCAATATTAGCAAACTCATCACCAGAAGGTGCAAGAGATTATTTAGTACCAAGTAGATTAAACCCAGGAGAATTTTATGCACTTCCTCAAGCACCACAACAATTTAAACAACTTTTAATGCTTGCGGGTTTTAACAAATATTACCAAATAGCACCTTGTTTTAGAGATGAAGACCCTAGAGCAGATAGAGCACCAGGGGAATTTTACCAATTAGACTTTGAAATGAGCTTTGCAACCCAAGAAGATGTATTTAAAATAATAGAAGAAGTTGTGCCATATACATTTAAAAAGTTCACAAATTGGAAGGTAGATGAAGGACCTTTTATTAGAATACCATATAAAGAAGCTATGGAAAAATACGGAATAGATAAACCAGACTTAAGAAATCCATTAATTATCCAAGATGTAACAAAAGTATTTGAAAAATCAGAATTTAAAGCATTTGAAGGAAAAACAGTAAAAGCAATAATTGTACCTGAAGGTAGTAAACAAGGAAGAAAATTCTTTGATAAAATGACTGATTTTGCAAAAACAGAAGAAGTAGGAGCAAAAGGCTTAGCGTGGGTTAAATATGAAGAAAATGCTTTAACAGGTGGAATATCAAAATT
>CALXEY010000119.1 GCA_944387455.1 uncultured Clostridia bacterium | reverse complement strand
GAAAAATCTGCTAAACTTAAAACATCTGTAAATGATTTAGTAATGTCAAAATCATTTGATAATGGTATGATATGTGCTTCAGAACAAGCAGTTTTAGTAGATAAAGAAATTTACTGTGAGTTTGAAAAATTAATGAGGGAAGCTGGTTGTTATTTTGTGAGTCCAGAAGAAAAACAAAAATTACAAGAAAGTATGTTTGAATATAGAGATGATATAGGTTATAAACTAAAATCACACGTACCTCGGACAATCTCCATATACAATTGCAAAAGAAGCAGGTTTTAGTGTACCAGAAGATACTAAAGTATTAGTTGTGTATGAAGAAGGAATAGGAAGAGATTATCCATTTTCAAAAGAAAAATTAAGCCCAGTACTTACTTATTATATTGTAGAAAATGAAGATGAAGGAATAGAAAAATCTGAAAAACTTTTAGAGTTTGGAGGACTTGGACACTCAGCAGTTATACACTCTGAAAACAAAGAAACAATACTTAAGTTTTCTAAAACAATGAAGGCAGGAAGAATAATTGTAAATTCACCTTCAACACACGGAGCAATTGGTGATATTTATAACACAAATATGCCGTCATTAACTTTAGGTTGTGGTTCATTTGGTGGGAATTCAACAACTGCAAATGTGTCTTCAGTAAATCTTATTAATATAAAAAGAACAAGTAAGAGGAGGGTTAATATGCAATGGTTTAAAATACCAGATAAAATATATTTTGAAGCAGGTTCAATAGGATATTTAGAAAAAATGCCAGATATAGAAAGAGCATTTATTGTAACAGATGAAGGTATGGTAAAATTAGGTTATGTTGATAAAATATTATATCATCTAAGAAAAAGAGAACACTATGTACACTCAGAAATATTTGATGAAGTAGAATCAGATCCGTCTTTTGATACAATTATGAAAGGTGTTGAAGTTATGAATAATTTCAAACCAGATGTAATTATAGCATTAGGAGGAGGAAGTCCAATTGATGCTGCAAAAGGTATGTGGCTATTTTATGAACACCCTGAAGCAGACCCAGAGGGTCTAAGATTAAAATTTATGGATATTAGAAAACGTACTTATAAATTTCCAAAACTAGGTACAAAATGTAAAATGGTAGCAATACCAACAACATCTGGAACTGGTTCAGAAGTTACTTCATTTGCAGTAATTACTGATAAAAAGCAAAATAAAAAATATCCTTTAGCAGATTATGAATTAACACCAGATGTAGCAATTGTAGATCCAGATTTAGTAATGAGCTTACCTAAAAAAGTCACAGCAGATACTGGTATGGACGTATTAACACACGCAATAGAGGCATATGTGTCAAATATGGCATCAGATTTTACAGATGGTTTAGCGGAAAAAGCGGCTGAAATAGTTGTAAATTATTTGGAAAAAGCATATGATAATGGAGATGATAAAAAGGCAAGAGAGAAGATGCATAATGCAAGTACTATTGCTGGTATGGCATTTACAAATGCTTTCCTTGGAATAAACCACTCTTTAGCACATAAATTAGGTGCAGAATTCCATATGGCACACGGAAGAATAAATGCAATACTTTTACCATATGTAATTAGATATAATAGTAGCAAGCCTACAAAATTTGTATCATTTCCTAAATATGAATATTTTATTGCAGATGAAAAATATTATAATTTAGCTAAAAAGATTGGCTTAAAAGCAGAAACTAAAGAAGAAGGAATAAATAGTTTAATTGAAAAAATAAAAGAAATGAATAAACATATGGAAATACCAAGTTCTTTTAAAGAAGCGGGAATTGATGAACAGGAATTTTTATCAAAAGTAGATATGCTTGCAGATAGAGCTTTTGAAGACCAATGTACTACAGCAAACCCAAGAGTTCCATTAGTTACAGAATTAAAACAAATATTACTAGATAGTTATTATGGAAAAGAAAATTAAATAAAAAAATAAAAGGTAGAGGTTTCGCATCTCTACCTTTCAAAAAACAAAAGAATGAGTTTTAATGAAAAGCTTTTGCTGTAAAAGGTATTACTTTTTACGACAAAAATAGCCTATCACACATTACTAATAGTAACACATAATAAGTTATTTGTAAATAGGCTATTAAAATTTTGTAAATTAAAACTCACAATTCTTTGGTGTTCTAGGAAATGGTATAACATCACGAATATTTTGCATACCAGTCAAATACATAATAGCTCTTTCAAAACCTAAACCAAAACCTGAGTGAACACAACTTCCGTATTTTCTTAAATCTAGATACCAATCATAGTTTTCAATTGGCATATCTAATTCCTTCATTCTTGTAAGTAATTTATTATAATCTTCTTCTCTTTGGCTACCACCAATAATTTCACCAATACCAGGGACTAAAAGGTCAGCTGCAGCAACTGTTTTTCCATCTGGGTTTTGTTTCATATAAAAAGCTTTTATATCTTTTGGATAATCTTTTACAAAAACAGGTTTTTTATAAATCTTTTCACATAAATATCTTTCGTGTTCTGTTTGTAAATCTACACCCCAAGAAACTTTATATTGGAATTCATCATTATGTTTTTCAAGTTCTTTTACAGCATCTGTATAACTTACTCTTACAAAATCAGAATTTATAACATGATTTAATCTATCTAAAAGTCCTTTATCAATAAAGTTATTGAAAAATTCCATTTCTTCAGGGCAATTATCTAAAACATATTTAAAAGTATATTTAATCATATTTTCTGCTAAGTCCAT
>CALXEY010000118.1 GCA_944387455.1 uncultured Clostridia bacterium | reverse complement strand
TAGAGCAATGGAAGTTGCAAATATGCTAAAAAAAGATAAAATAGAAGCAGAAGTAGTAAATACTAGATTTTTAAAGCCGTTAGATAAAGAAACATTAAAAAAATCTATAGAAAAAACAAAATTTGTAATAACAATAGAAGACGGAACAATTATAAATGGTTTAGGAACAGCTATTAAAGAATTAATAATAGATGAAAATATTAAAGATGTAAAAATAAAATCATTTGCATATCCAGATGAATTTATAAAACACGGAAAAGTAGAAGAATTAGAAGAAATATATCATCAAGACAAAAATTCAATTTATAATTATATTAAAAATAATATTATCAAAGAAAAAGAACATCAAAATGAGAATATTAGTAAATAATAAAAATAAAAGAAAGAAAAAAGTAAAAAATAAGAAGTAAAAATCAGAAAGGAAAATAAAAAATAATGAATAAACAAGATTTTTTAAAAGACTATAAAAAACAAGAAGATAAAATGCTACTTGCTCAAGTATTAGACAAAATAGAGTTTGTAAAAACAAGAGGCAAATTAGAATATACAGATTTTCTAGATATGTATCAGATATCATTAGTAGAAAACTTCTTAAAAAAGATAAAATTTGAAAACTATAAATTATACGGTGGATATGAAGAAGCAGAAAGAAAAATTTTAATAATATATCCAGAAAAATATGATGAGATAATGTTAGAAAAAAATTATTCAAAAATATTAAAAGCAGTAAGAGTAACTTTACCAGATGAAGAAAAAGGAAAATACTCACATAGAAATTATTTAGGTGGAATAGTAAAATTAGGCTTAAAAAGAGAAAAAGTAGGAGATATATTAGTATCAGATACAGGAGCAGATATTATAGTAATGGAAGATTTTTCAGAAATATTAAAAAAAGAACTTCCAGCACTTACAAGGTTTGAAAATAGCAAAATAGAAATGATAGAATTGAAAGAGTTAAGAAAAAAAGAAATAAAAATAGAAGATATAAAAATAATAGTACCTTCATTAAGATTAGACAATATAGTATCAGACTTAGCAAGAACATCTAGAAGTAAAGCAAAACAGATAATAGAACAAGAGAGAGTTTTTGTTAACGGGCAAAATGAAACTAAGCTTTCAAAACAAATAAAACTAAATGATGTTATTACTATTAGAGGAAAAGGAAGGTTTGTAATAAAAGAATTTGAAGGAACAACAAGAAGCGGAAGACAAGTAATAGTAATAGAAAAATATGTGTGAGAAAAATGGGGACGGGGCTTTTTTGTCTCACTTTGGAAAATATTATAAAAGTGAGACAAAAAAGCCCCGTCCCCATTTTTCTTATTTTAGTTCTACTATTGTTACTCCCATTTCTCCTTCGCCATATGTTCCTAGTCTAAATGATTTTACGTGTGGGTTTGTTTTTAAAAACTTATGTATGCCTTTCATTAGTTTTCCTGTTCCTTTTCCGTGAACTATTCTTACACTTGTTAGTTTTGAAAGTGTAGCATCATCTAAAAATTTATCTACTACAAATGTTGCTTCTTCTACATTAAGCCCTATAACATTTATTTCTGACTTTATATTTTTTGCTTTTGATAAATTAGAATAAGTAGATGTTAAAGTATTATTTGTATTTGTTTTATTGTTATCAGTTTTTTTATTAAAGTTATCATTATGTGCTTTTTCTAACTCATCTATTGATACGTTTGTTTTTATAACACCAATTTGTACTTGTACTTCATTTGATTTTGATATTCTAGAAAGTACAATTCCATTTTGATTGAATTTTCTTACAAAAACTTCCATATTTGGTTTAATATCATCTTTATTAATTAAGTTTAGATTTTTGTTTTGATTTTTATTTATATCTGCATTTTTCATTGTGTTTTTAATATTGTCTTCTGAAATATTTATTTCACTTATATCATTAATATGTTTATTTAATCTATTTCTAATATTTTCTGCTGATTTTGTATTTGAAATATTATTAAGTTCTTTTATAATTTCATTTGCTTCATCTTTTGCGTCAAGTAAAATATTTCTAGCTTTTATCTTTGCTTCGTTTATTATATTTTCTTTTTGTTTTTGTAAGTTTTCATTATCTAGAACTAGAGCTTTTTCTAGATTAGATATATTTTCTAATTTTTTATCAATTTCTAGTTTTTCTTCTTCAATTTTAGATTTTTGGTCATAAATATTTTTTAAAAGTTCTTCAAAGTCTATTTGTTCTTTAGACATCATAGATTTTGCTTTGTTTATAATTGAATTAGGTAGTCCTAAGTTTTTACTGATTGCAAAAGCATTACTTTTACCAGGAATTCCAACTAATAAGTGATATGTAGGAGACATTGTTTCTACATTAAATTCTACAGATGCATTTTCAAAACCAGTGTTAGATAGGGCGTATTGTTTTAATTCTTGGTAATGTGTAGTTGCAATTGTTAAACTTCCTAAATTGTATAAATATTCTAAAATACTAATTGCAAGGTTAGCTCCTTCTACAGGGTCTGTTCCTGAACCTAGTTCATCTACTAATATTAATGATTCTTTACTTGCATTTTTTATTATTTTTACTATATTTAACATATGTGATGAAAATGTACTTAAAGAATCTTGTATGCTCTGGTCATCTCCGATATCTGCAAATATTTTATCAAATACATATATTTTAGAGCCTTCTGATGCAGGTATATTTAAACCTGAACAAGCCATAGAAGTTAATAAGCCAACTGTTTTTAATGCTACAGTTTTACCACCTGTATTTGGTCCTGTTATTAATAATGTATTAAAATCTTTGCCAAGTGATA
>CALXEY010000117.1 GCA_944387455.1 uncultured Clostridia bacterium | reverse complement strand
TTCTCCCAAATATTTTAATGCTATTTCTATTGCATCATTTGAAAAATACTCATCTGAGTCTAAACATACACAATATTTTGTATTAATAATATCTAATGCTAAATTCAATGCAGAAGCTTTGCCCCCGTTTTCCTTTTTTATATATTCAATTTCTATATTATTTTCTTTTTGAAATTTTTTTATCAAATTTTCTGTATTATCTTTTGAACCATCGTCTACAACTAACCATAAGAAATCTTTATTACTTTGACCGCATAATGATTCATAACATCTATTCAAAGTATGCTCTCTGTTAAACGTTGGCGTAATTATTGTAATTTTTTTTTCCATTTTTCATTTTACTCCCATTTCACCGCATTATATTTTGAATTTTTTTCCTAATATAAAATCAAATTCATCTGGTTCAAATTTAACATATCCACTCCATGGATAAAAAGTTAATTCTCCAAAATATATTTTGTTTTGTATACAATACAAGTCTACTCTTACCGCCGGAAAATCTTCAGATAAAATCTTCGCAATTTCCAGCATTTCTTTCAATTTTTCTGGTTTTTCTACTATATCACCAAAGTTTGGACAATCGCTAGATATGTTTAAGTATTTCCAAGAAGTATCATAAAAATTTCTTTTATGTCCTATGTATCTATCTATATCATATACTATAAATTCCGGCTTTCCCTTAAAACATAAAAATTTATAATCATTAATGCTATTATCTTTCGTGCCTTTGTCTTCCAATAATTTTTCGCAAATAATTCTTCTTTTAGAATTATTATATGCCCATTCTCTTGCTAGAGGTATTTGTGTTCTCTCTTTAATTTTCTTATTCATTTTCTTCTTTATTTCTTCCAAATCACTATTGGCTTTATCTTTACAAAAAATATTTGTATCACTATCATTTGTCGTTTTCAATACAAATTTATTTGGTAATTTATCAAAGTCTATCTCGTTAACATTATCGTATACTCCATAAAGTTCATTTAAAATATGCCCTAGTCCTTTACTTTCAATGTATTCTCTTACTGTATATTTATCAGCACATTTAGTCATTAAAGGATTTCTGTAATTCAGCTTGTACCATTGTAGTTTTTCTGTATATCTTTGTGGATTTTTCAAATTTAATTTTCTTCCAGTTTTTATCCTATATTGTAATTTTACCATAGTTTTATCTGGTATAAAATTCAAGAATTTTAATATTTTAAACCTTATATTTTGATTCTTTATAATCTTTTTATAGTCCATTATTTTTCCTCACTTTTCAATTTCTTTTAAATACGCATTTATAACAATATTCCTATCAAATTCTTTTTCTACTTTTTTTCTAGCTGTCTGTCCCATATTTTTTCTTTCTTCAATTGGTAATCTGATAAATTTTTCTACTTTTTCTATCAAGTCTTTGCTATCTTTCTGATTAACTATAAATCCCGTTTGTCCATCTTCTACAATTTCTCTGCAACCACTTCTATTAGTTGTAATGACTGGTCTCCCTGACGCACCTGCTTCAAGTAAAACATTTGACATTCCTTCTGGATAGTAAGACGGGTGTATTAAGCAAGAGCATTCTTTTAGAAAAGGTATAACATCTTTTTGTAAGCCATGATAATATATTATCTTTTCTTTTTGTAAATCATTTAATATTTCATTATATTCTTGCTCACAAAAACCCAAAATATAAAATTCTGTATTTTTATATTTTTTTGTTATATATTTTGCAGTCTCTAAATATTGTTCAATACCTTTTTCTTTCATAATTCTACTAATAAATAAAAACTTTATTTTTTCTTTTTCATCTGGATATGGTAGTAATTTAAAATGTTGTAAATTTACACCAGATCCTGGAATTAATTTATATTTTTCTTTATTTGTAATTTTATTCTTTTTCAAAAATTCCAAATTTTCTTCATTTTGTACAAAACAACATTTTACATCTTTCAGTGCTATTTTATATAATAATATTATTAATTTTTGTACAATACTTTTATTTTCTGTTGCTGTTCCTAAACCTGTAATATTACATATATATGGTACTTTTTTTAACCTAGCTACTATTCCTCCATATATATTAGGCTTTATGGTATATGTAAGTACAATATCAGGTTTTATTTCTTTTAGTATTTTTCTATATTTATTAAATAATTTAAAATCTTTAATAAAATTAGTTCCTCTTCTATCAACTTCTGTTTCTATATATTCACACCCCATATTAACCAAGTCGCTTACCCTCTCTCCATACGGTAATGAAATATATAGTTTATGTTTTAATTCTATAAGTTTTTCTATTAATTCTTTTCTAAAATTATATAACCCTATATCATTATTAGCTAAAATTAATATTTTCATATTTTACATATCCTTTATTTTATTTTCTTTGCTGGAACTTCTACATAAGTTCCTCTTTCTTCTATTTTTTTTACAACTACTGCTCCTGCTCCTATTATGCAATTGCTACAAATATTAATATTATTTTTTATTGTTGAGCCTGCTCCTATGTGTGTTAGTTCTCCTATTTTAACGGTTCCACATAAGGTTGCATTTGGAGAAATGTGTACATAATCTTCTATAATATTGTCGTGTTCTATAATTGCACCTGTATTTATAATACAATGTTTCCCAATGATTGTTGAAGTATTTATACACGTATTTGCCATAATTACTGTTCCGTCTTCTATTTTAACATCTAATGCTATTTGAGAAGAAGGATGTATAGCAGTATAATAATTTAGATTTGGATATTTTCCGGCTATACTTTTTCTTGTTTTATTATTACCTATTCCAATTACAAATTCAACTTCTCTATTTT
>CALXEY010000116.1 GCA_944387455.1 uncultured Clostridia bacterium | reverse complement strand
AAATTTCTAATTTTTCTTAAAAATCAATAAAAATTGACTTCTTAAATATAAATAAACATATTTTAGTCAGTTGCATTAAAATTGCATTATTTAACAAAATTAAAATCTTGTAAGTGCTTTTAAATAGCTACTTACATTTTTTATATCTGGTGCCCGAAAGCAGAATTGAACTGCTGACCTCCGAGTTACGAATCCGTTGCTCTACCAACTGAGCTATTCGGGCAAAATTATTACATTTTTAATTATAGCCTAGAAAAAAGAAAAAATCAATTATAAAAAAGAAAAAAGATAGCTAATTTTTGTTTTTTAGCTATCTATTATTTTTATTTTAATTGTTTCATAACTTCTTCTGCAAAATTTTCTTCTTTTTTCTCTATTCCTTCACCTTTTTCAAATCTTGCAAATTCTGTTACTTCTGCATTATGTTCTTTTAATATATCAGAAACTTTTTTATTTGGATCTTTTACAAATACTTGGTCTACTAAACAAACTTCTTCAAAGAATTTTCTAATTCTTCCTTGAACAATTTTTTCAGCTATAGCTTCTGGTTTTCCTTCGTTCATTGTTTGAACTTTTAATATTTCTTTTTCTTTATTTAGTCTGTCTTCTGGCACTGATGCCTCATTTAAATATTCAGGTCTTGCAGCTGCAATTTGCATACAAACATCTTTTGCAACTTCATTATCTCCACCTTTCATATTTACTAAAACTGCTATTTTTCCGTCTCCGTGAATATATTTTTCTATTAGACCGTCAGATTCAAATCTAACAAATCTTCTTATATTCATATTTTCACCGATTTTAGCAATTTTATCTGTTAATACATCTTTTACTGTTTTTCCAGCTTCATCCATAGATTCTTGTGCTAATAAATCTTCTAAATCTTTTGGGTCTTTTTCTACTACTTGTTTTGCAACACTTGCTACAAAAGATTTAAATTCTTCATTTTTAGCAACAAAGTCTGTTTCTGCATTTACTTCTACTATTGCTCCTACTTTTCCGTCTTCTGAAATATAAGCTTCTACTAAACCTTCTGCTGCAACTCTTCCTGATTTTTTAGCTGCTTTTGCAATTCCTCTTTCACGTAATAATTCAATTGCTTTTTCCATATCTCCGTCTGTTTCTGTTAAAACTTTTTTACAGTCCATCATACCTGCACCTGTTTTTTCTCTAAGGTCTTTTACTTGGCTTGCTGTAACCATAATTAATTCCTCCCTTTTATATATTTTTAAAGAGTAGAGCAGAAAAGCTCTACTCTTCTTTATTAAACTAATATTATTCTTCTACTTTTTCTTCATTTTCTGTTTCTTCTTCGTTTGCAACAACTTCTTCAATTGAAGTTTCTTCTTCTACTGCTGGTTCTTCTTCTGAAACAGTTTCTGAATCAAAGCTTTCACCTTGTTTTCCTTCAATAACTGCATTTGCAATTACATCTGCTATTAATTTAACAGCTCTTATTGCATCATCATTTCCTGGAATAACATAATCAACATCATTTGGGTCACAGTTTGTATCAACTAAACCTACTGTTGGTATTCCTAATTTTTTAGCCTCTAATACAGCTATTCTTTCTTTTTTAGGGTCAACTAAGAAAATAACTCCTGGTAATTCTGTCATTTCTTTAATTCCACCTAAGTTTCTTTCTAGTTTTTCCATTTCTTTTTTAAGTAAAATTACTTCTTTTTTAGGTAATACTTCAAATGTACCGTCTTCTGCCATAGTTTCTAGGTCTTTTAATCTTTGAATTCTTTTTTGAATAGTGTCAAAGTTTGTAAGCATACCACCTAACCATCTTTTATCAACATAGTACATACCACATTTTTCGGCTGCTTCTTTAACACACTCTTGTGCTTGTTTCTTTGTTCCAACAAATAAAATTGTTTTCCCTTCTTCAGCTTGTTCTCTTATAAAGTTGTAAGCTTCATCTAATTTTTTAGATGTCTTTTGTAAATCAATAATATGGATACCATTTCTAGCTTGGAATATGTATTCTGCCATTCTTGGATCCCATCTTCTTGTTTGATGTCCGAAATGAACACCTGCTTCTAGTAATTGTTTCATTGCAACTACTGCCATTTTAAATTCCTCCCTTTTTGTTATTCTTCCGCTTAATTTTCGTTCCTTAGGACCTAAAAATTAGGCACTTCCCGTAAAACTGGTTTAAGCGTGTTTAATCACGATAAATATTATATCAAAAATTTCCCTAAAGTTCAAGTACTTTTTTGAATTTTTTGAGAATTTTAGGGACAACCATTTTTTGTCTCATTTTTAAAAAATCGAGACAAAAATTGGGTGTCCCCATTTGTCTCAAAAAATTCTTAATATATCGTTATAAGTAACAAGTAAGAATATTCCTATTAAGATTGCAAAACCTAAGAGTTGTATGTTTATTTCTGTTTCTTGTTTTAATGGTTTTCTTCTAATTGCTTCTATAATTAAAATCAAAATCTTTCCACCGTCTAATGCTGGTATTGGTAAAAGATTTGTAACTCCTAGTGAAAGTGATATTAAAGCCATCATTTCAAAAAATTCTCTTATACCATTTGTTTTTGCAACTACTTCTGAAATACCAACAGGACCCATCATTTGGTCTATTCCAACATTTCCTGTAAATAATTGTTTTATACTATCAAACATTGAAAATACAAAGTTTTTAGTTTCCATTAAGCCATTAATACATCTATTCCAAAAATTATCTTCTGCATATTTCATATTTACACCTAAATAATAGGTAGAAATTGTATCTGGTACTAAATTAACTGTAACTTCGGCATTACCTCTTTTTAAAACAAATTCTATTGATTTATTTTTATCTATATTATTATTATCTGTATCAGCTTTATCTGTATTATCTGAATTATCTATATTCTCTTCACTATTATTATTTGTATTTTCTTTATCTTTGTTCAAAATCTCTATTGCTTTTTCTCTACTACC
>CALXEY010000115.1 GCA_944387455.1 uncultured Clostridia bacterium | reverse complement strand
ATATTTCTTTCCACTAATTCTTTCATAACAAATGGTTTGAATAATTCAACTGCCATTTCTTTTGGAAGTCCACATTGATAAATCTTAAGTTCTGGTCCAACTACTATAACAGAACGTCCAGAATAGTCAACACGTTTTCCAAGTAAGTTTTGACGGAAACGTCCTTGTTTTCCTTTTAATAAATCTGATAGAGATTTTAAAGGTCTATTTCCTGCTCCTGTTACTGGTCTTCCACGTCTTCCATTATCAATTAAAGCATCTACTGATTCTTGAAGCATTCTTTTTTCATTTCTAACAATTATTTCAGGTGCTCCTAATTCTAATAATCTTTTTAAACGGTTATTTCTGTTTATAACTCTTCTATATAAGTCATTTAAATCTGATGTTGCAAATCTACCACCGTCTAATTGTACCATTGGTCTTAATTCTGGTGGAATAACTGGTACAACATTCATTACCATCCACTCTGGTTTATTTCCTGAAATTCTAAATGCTTCTACTGTATCTAGTCTTTTTACTAATTTTCCTTTTCTTTGTTCACTTGCTGTTTCTAATTCTTTTTTAATTTCTTCTGATAATTTTTCTACATCTACTTGTTCTAGTAATTCTCTTATTGCTTCTGCTCCCATTTTAGCTTTAAAAGAACCTTTTCCATATTGTTCTTCTACTTCGTGATATTCTTTTTCAGTTAACACTTGGCATTTTTCTAGATTTGTTGTTCCTTTATCTATTACTACATATGAAGCAAAATATATTACTTTTTCTAGGTTTCTAGGTGAGATATCAAGTATTAATGCTATTCTACTTGGTATTCCTTTAAAATACCAGATATGTGCAACAGGTGCAGCAAGTTCTATATGTCCCATTCTTTCACGTCTAACTTTAGCCTTTGTAACTTCAACTCCACATCTATCACAAACAATTCCTTTATATCTTACTCTTTTATATTTACCACAATGACACTCCCAGTCTTTTGTTGGTCCAAATATTCTTTCACAAAATAGACCATCTTTTTCTGGTTTTAGAGTTCTATAGTTAATTGTTTCTGGTTTTTTAACTTCACCTTTTGACCATTCTCTTATTTTTTCATCTGATGCAATTCCTATTTTTAATTTGTTAAAAGTATTTAATTCATCCACTTTTCTTATTTTCTCCCTTCACTATAATTTATTTAGGGTAATTCTAAAACAGTGTAAGAGGACTATCCACCGCTCTTGCAAAATTTAATGTCGCCTCTATACTTTTTAGAATTTATTAAATTAATTTTTATTCAATTCTCGTACTAAAAACTCTTTTACTATAGGTATATCTTCAACAGCCGTATAGAATATTTTCTCTATATCCATTTTTCCATATCCATGTGCAAACCTATTTCTCATACCTCTAATTGCGTTCCAATTTATCTCGTTCTTAGTCATTTCTAAATATTCATCTGTTAAATGATTCGCTAATTCCCCAATTTGAAAAATTTTCATAGAAATAGAATCTTTGTAGTCATTATCTTTTTTAAAATTTTCTAGATTATTACCAAACCTGTCTATAGTGTTTTCGATTTCTTCACAATATTTTTGCATATGTTTTAAAATAGTATAATCTCTTTTATCCATATATCATCACTCTTTCTTTTTTTATTGTGTCATAAAATTCTTTATCAATTTCATCCATTTCTTCTTCTTTAAAGCATTCTTCTTCTATTAAGTCTACATCTTTTTTTAAAACTTGCTTTAAAGCTTCCAAAATAGCCCCTATAATTAATAGACTTTTTATATTTTTAGCAACTATAATAATGTCTATATCACTATTTTCATTATAGTCTCCTCTTGCATAAGAACCAAAAACATATGCTTTTTCTACTCCATATTTTTCAAAAATTGGTTTTGTTAATTTCTTTATTTGGATAATAGTCTCATTATTTTTATTACTCATACTATTCTCCTTTTTATTCTATAATATCATCATCATTATCTAGATTGTCATTTGCTAAATCATTACCATATAAAAGTTCTTCACCTTCATCGTCTAGCCCTTCAAATAATTCATCATTTCCGTCATCTAATTCATCTTGTCCTTCATCAAATGAATTATCATCTTCTTCATTTTCTTCAGAATATCCGTCTAAATCTCCCTTTTCTAGAACTTCATCTTCTGATAAAATTTCTTTTTCTTTACTTGGGTCATATTCTACGCCTTCTTCAACATCTTCTTTTAATTCAAGTTCTTTATTGTCTTCAGAATATAGACGTACATCTAGTCCTAATGATTGAAGTTCTTTTACTAAAACTTTAAAACTTTCTGGAACTCCTGGTTCTGGAATATTTTCACCTTTTACAATTGCTTCATATGTTTTAACACGTCCTACAACATCATCAGATTTAACTGTTAACATTTCTTGTAATGTGTATGCTGCTCCATATGCTTCTAGTGCCCAAACCTCCATTTCACCAAAACGTTGTCCACCAAATTGTGCTTTACCTCCTAAAGGTTGTTGTGTAACTAATGAGTATGGTCCAGTTGAACGAGCGTGTATTTTATCATCTACTAGGTGATGTAATTTAAGCATATACATAACACCAACTGTTACTGGGCTACCAAATGGATCTCCTGTTCTACCGTCATAAAGAATTGTTTTTCCATCTTCGCTCATACCAGCTTCTTTAAGTAATTCTTTAACATCTGCTTCTGTTGCTCCATCAAATACCGGTGTAGATATTTTCCAACCTAAAGCTTTTGCAGCTCCACCTAAATGTACTTCAAGAACTTGACCTAAGTTCATACGAGAAGGAACACCAAGTGGGTTTAATAATATATCTATTGGAGTACCATCTGGTAAAAATGGCATATCTTCTTCTGGTAATACTCTTGAGATAACACCTTTATTTCCATGTCTTCCTGCCATCTTATCACCAACTGATATCTTTCTTTTTGTTGCTATATAACATCTAATTATTTGATTTACTCCAGGTCCTAATTCATCTGAATTATCTCTTGTAAA
>CALXEY010000114.1 GCA_944387455.1 uncultured Clostridia bacterium | reverse complement strand
GCTGTAGGCGAAAATATCTGGTAGATATTTGAGCCATACAGATTAAAGATGCAAAATTGCGTAGCAATTTTGTATACCTAAAAAATATTAATTATAAAAAGTGATATAATAAAGGAATTTCATTTATATTTATTTATAATAAAAAATCTAAGAAAAGGAGGCAAACTCTAAATGAAGATAAAAAAAGGAGACAACGTAGAAGTTTTATCAGGAAATGATAAAGGAAAAAAAGGAGAAGTACTAGAAGTACTACCTAAAGAAGAAAAAATAGTTGTTAAAGGCGTAAATGTTAGAAAGAAACATATAAAAGCAAGACGTCAAGGAGAAGAATCTGGAATTATACCAGTAGAGTGCGCTATACCAGTATCAAAAGTAAATGTTGTATGTCCTAAATGTGGAAAAACAACAAAAGTTGGATATAGTGTAGAAAAAGATCAAAAAATTCGTGTTTGTAAAAAATGTGGAGCAAAATTAAAATAGAAAGGAGGATAGTGCATAATGGAAAAATTAAGAGAACAATATGAAAAAGAAGTAGTACCAGCATTAATGAAAAAGTTCGAATATAAATCAGTTATGCAAGTTCCAAAACTAGATAAAATAGTAATAAATATTGGTTTAGGAGATGTAAAAGAAAACCCTAAATCTTTAGAAAATGCAATTAAAGATTTAACACAAATTACAGGTCAAAAACCAGTAATAACAAAAGCTAAAAAATCAATTGCAGCTTTCAAATTAAGAGAAGGAGTAAACATTGGATGTAAAGTAACATTAAGAAGAGATAAAATGTATGACTTTGCTTACAAATTATTCAATGTAGCACTTCCAAGAGTTAGAGACTTCAGAGGAGTTTCAGAACACTCATTTGACGGAAGAGGAAATTACTCAATGGGTATTAAAGAACAATTAATATTCCCAGAAATCGAATATGATAAAGTAGATAAAATAAGAGGTATGGACATCATATTTGTTACAACAGCAAATACTGATGAAGAAGCAAAAGAATTATTAAAACTTCTTGGAATGCCTTTTAAAGTAAAGAAAACAAAATAATTAGTCAAAGGAAAGGAGTAATACTATGGCTAAAAAATCTATGAAAATAAAACAAGCAAGACCACAAAAATATACAACTAGAGAATATAATAGATGTAAATTATGTGGAAGACCACACGGATATATTAGAAAATATGGAATATGCCGTATTTGTTTTAGAGAATTAGCTCATAAAGGAGAAATACCAGGAGTTAAAAAATCAAGTTGGTAAAAAAATTATATAGATACAGGAGAAAATCTTATCAAAGGTCAGAAATGAATTCACAAGGGGAGGGGATATTCCTTAACTTTAGTGGAAATGACCAAAAGGTAAGGAGTGTCCCCTGACATAAAAAAAAGGAAAAGGAGGTAAGTAATTAATGAACATTACAGATCCAATAGCAGATATGTTAACAAGAATAAGAAATGCAAATAGTTCTAAACATAAAACAGTAGATGTTCCTTCTTCAAGTATGAAATTAGGAATAGCTGAAATATTGTTCAAAGAAGGTTATATAAAATCTTATGAAGAAATAAAAGATGACACACAAGGTGTTATAAGAATTACTCTAAAATATGATGAAAAAGGTAGAAGAGTAATCGACGGTTTAAGAAGAATTAGTAAACCAGGTTTAAGAGTATATGCTTCAAAAGACGAATTACCAAAAGTATTAAACGGTTTAGGAATAGCTATAATTTCTACATCAAAAGGTTTAAAAACAGATAAAGAAGCAAGAGAATTAGGAATTGGTGGAGAAGTATTAGCATATGTTTGGTAATATCTAAATTTGTTAAGGTTTTACCTTTTACAAATTTAGAATACAATGTAGAAGTTTAATATTATAATCTTAAAAATAGATAAAAAGGAGGGAAAACTCGAAATGTCAAGAATAGGAAATAAACCTATTACAGTACCAGAAGGTGTTGAAGTTAAAATTGACGGAAAACACATCACTGTAAAAGGACCAAAAGGTACATTAGAAAGAGAAATACATAATAACATTTCTTTAGAAATGGAAGGAAATGAAATTAAAGTTACAAGAATAAATAATGAACCATTTAACAGAGGTTTACACGGTTTAACAAGAACTTTAATAAATAATATGATAACTGGTGTTCTTCACGAATACACTAGAGAATTACAAATAAATGGTGTTGGATATAGAGTTCAAAAACAAGGAAATAACTTAAATATGTCTTTAGGATATTCACACCCAGTAATATTTGAAGCACCTCAAGGAATTACTTTTGATGTTCCAAATGCTAATACAATTATAGTAAAAGGAATTGATAAAGAGCTAGTTGGACAAACAGCAGCAGAAATCAGAACAAAAAGACCACCAGAAGTATATAGAGGTAAAGGTATTAAATATGCTGAAGAAGTTATTAGACGTAAAGAAGGAAAGACAGGTAAATAGAATTTAATATTACGAAGAAAGGAGTAATAAAAATGGTTAAGAAAACAGATAGAAAAATGGAAAGAACAAGAAGACATCTAAGAGTAAGAAGAAAAATATCTGGAACAGCTGAAAGACCAAGATTATGTGTATATAGAAGTAATACAAATTTATATGTACAAGTAATTGATGATGTAGCTGGTAACACAATAGTTTCTGCTTCAACATTAGACAAAGATGTAAAAACAAAAAAAGCAAACAAAGAAGCAGCTAAGGAACTAGGAACATTAATTGCAAAAAAAGCATTAGAGAAAAAAATAGATACAGTAGTTTTTGATCGTAGTGGATACATATATCACGGAGTAGTAAAAGAATTAGCAGAAGCAGCAAGAGAAGGTGGACTAAAATTCTAGTATTTATATACAAAACAAAGTGAATTTTTACAAAAAAATTGATTAAAAACATTGTAAAATAAAACATAAAAGGATATAATTAAAATTGTCAAAAGGAGGGTAAACTAAAACCTATGGAAGAAAAAAATGAATTAAAAGAAAAAGTTGTTGCAATAAACAGAGTTGCTAAAGTTGTTAAAGGTGGTA
>CALXEY010000113.1 GCA_944387455.1 uncultured Clostridia bacterium | reverse complement strand
GCTTCTATTCTTTTTAATAATCTTTCTTCTACAAATGGTTTTTTCTTGCTTGATCTTGACATTTAGAATGTCCTCCTTTCCAGTGTTTTTTTCTCCCTTATTTCAAGGAAGTCAAAAAACAATTAATTTGCTTTTTGACTTAGGCTATTTGCCTAATTTTATTTACTGTTTCTTCTCTTAACAATAAATTTATTTGATAATTTATTTTTATTTCTTGTTTTATATCCAAGAGCTGGTTTACCCCAAGGAGTAAGTGGTCCTGGATGTCCAACTGGAGCTTTTCCATCTCCACCACCATGTGGGTGGTCTACTGGGTTCATTACAGAACCTCTAACTGTTGGTCTAATACCCATATGTCTCTTTCTTCCTGCTTTTCCTAATTTGATATTTTCATGATCACTATTTCCAACAACACCTATTGTTGCTCTACATTTAACAAGAATTAATCTCATTTCTCCTGATGGTAATCTTACATGAGCATATTTTCCTTCTTTAGCCATAAGTTGTGCACTTTGACCTGCTGCTTTAACTAATTTTCCACCTTGTCCTGGGTTTAATTCTATATTATGAATTAGAGTACCAACTGGTATGTTGCTTATTGGCATACAGTTACCTGGTTTAATATCAACATTTTCTCCAGATATAACTTTATCTCCGTCTGTTAAACCTTGTGGAGCTATTATGTATGCTTTTTCTCCGTCTTCATATTGTATTAATGCAATATTTGCACTTCTATTTGGATCATATTCAACACCAATTATAGTTGCTTCCATATTGTCTTTTAATCTTTTAAAATCAATAATTCTATATTTTTGTCTATTTCCACCACCTTGATGTCTTACTGTTATTCTACCATATGAGTTTCTACCTGCATTTTTCTTCTTTTTAGCAAGTAAAGATTTTTCTGGTGTTTTTTTAGTAATTTCTGCGAAATCTGACACTGTCATATTTCTTCTAGATGGTGTGTATGGTTTATAATGTTTTACTGCCATTTTCTTTCTCTCCTTTATTATTTATTTTCCTGGTTTTTTCCAGATAATTAATTTACTGTAGACAATCTCACTTTGTTCGATTGCCAAGGTTATCTGTAGTTCACTTCGTTTCACACAGCTAACCTTTACGCTCCCATAAATTCATCAATTGAATCTTTGTATTTCTTTGTTACTTTTACAGATTTTCCACCTTTTGTTAAATATGATTTTTCTTCAGGGTTTGTATCTATTGTAACAATTGCTTTTTTCCAATCTGATGTTTTTCCTACGTGGTAACCTACTCTTTTCTTTTTACCACTTACAGTCATTGTATTTACTTTTAATACTTTTACTTCAAAAAGTTTTTCAACAGCTTTTGCTATTTCAACTTTTGTCGCTTTTTTGTTTACTTTGAAAGTGTATTTTCCTTGTTGTAATTCATCATTACTTTTTTCAGTAACAACTGGTGCTATTATTATTTCTTCTGGTGACATTATGCATACACCTCCTCTAATTTCTTAACAGTATCAACTGGTAAAATTAGATTTGAATATTTTAATAAATCAAATATATTAATATTATTTGCTGAAATTGTTTTAACTCCTTCAATGTTTCTTGCTGACATTACAACATTTTTATTGTTTTCTGGAAGTATTATTAATGTTTTTCCTTCTACTTTTAATGCTGATAATGCTTTTACCATTGATTTTGTTTTAATTTCTTTTAATTCTAATTTATCAACTACTGTTAATTCTTTTTCTAATACTTTAGAACTTAATACAGATTTTATTGCAAGTCTTCTTTCTTTTTTGTTTACTGTATATCTATATGAACGTGGTTTTGGTCCTAATGCAACTCCACCTTTTATCCATTGTGGTGCTCTTGTTGAACCTTGTCTTGCTCTACCTGTTCCTTTTTGTCTCCATGGTTTTTTACCACCACCTGAAACTTCTGCTCTTGTTTTTGTGCTTTGTGTACCTTGTCTTTGATTAGCTAAATAATTTTTTAAAACACTGTGAACAATGTTTTCATTTGGTTCAATTCCAAATACACTATCTGCTAATTCGATATCACTAACTTTTTTGCCTTCTATATTATATACGTCTACTTTTGGCATTTTAAGTTCCTCCTTCCTTTCTATTTACTTACCTTTATTGCTGATTTTACTTTTAAGATAGCTCCTTTAGCTCCTGGAACACTACCTTTAACTAATATTACGTTTTTATCCATATCTACTCTTACAACTTCTAAGTTTTGGATAGTAACTGTTAATCTTCCCATATGTCCTGGAAGTTTTTTACCTTTAAATACTCTACCTGGTGTTGAAGTAGCTCCCATTGAACCTGGTCTTCTATGATACATAGAACCATGTCCCATAGGTCCTCTGTGTTGTCCATGTCTTTTGATAACACCTTGGAATCCTTTTCCTTTTGTAGTTCCTTGAACATCTACTTTTTCTCCTGCTATGAAGATATCAGCTTTTACTTCATCTCCAACTTTATAATTTGCTACATCTTCTGTTCTGAACTCTCTTAAATGTTTTTTGTTTTCAACACCTGCTTTTTTGAAGTGTCCTTCTAATGGTTTGTTTAAGTGTTTTGCTTTAACTTCACCATATCCTAATTGGATACTATTATATCCGTCTGTTTCAACAGTTTTAACTTGTGTTACAACATTTCCTGCTGTTTCAATAACTGTTACTGGTATTACATTTCCTTTTTCATCAAAGATTTGTGTCATACCAACTTTTCTTCCTATAATTCCTTTCATTTTGTTTTCTCCTCCTATACGTTTTTACCGCATAAGTTATCTGTACGTCACTTCGTTCCTACAGCTAACTTAACTATTGGCTAATATAATTTAAAATTTACATATTTAATGTATATCAGCTTGGTTTCGTTTCCCTGCTTCTATTATTATAATTTGATTTCTATATCAACACCAGCTGGTAATTCTAATTTCATTAGACTATCTACTGTTTTTTGTGTTGGATAAAGAATATCAATAACTCTCTTATGTGTTCTCATTTCAAATTGTTCTCTTGAATCTTTGTCTTTGTGTGGAGAACGTAAAATTGTTACGATTTCCTTTTGTGTTGGTAATGGAAT
>CALXEY010000112.1 GCA_944387455.1 uncultured Clostridia bacterium | reverse complement strand
TTTTTCAAAAAAACTATTACATAAAAAATTTTTTTATGCTACAATAAATATTGGTGCGTAAATAAACTATATAGTTTATTAATTTTGATGAAAGGAGGAATTTTAATGCCAGCAAATAAAAAAGAAAACATTGTTTTTGGTATTTGTATGTGTTTTATTATGGTGTTTTTTATGGGACTTTTAAATATTTCTATTCACTTAGGTGGTTTTAATTTAAATTCTATTAAAACAACTTTTGTTGCATTTCCAATAACATTAATAATAGCATATATTTTAGAAACATTTGTAGTTGGTAAAATAAATCATATTTTACTTGAAAAATTTGTTAAAGAAACTGATAGTAAAAATTCATTTATATTATTTAATTGTTTCTTTATTGTTACTATGATGTCTCTTATTATGACTATTATTGGCGGACTTCTTGGTGGAGATAACTTACAAACAATATTTACAGAATTTTTTGTTAGGTGGCCACGAAATTTCTGTGCTGCATTTTTCTTAAATATTTTAATTGCAGGTCCTGTTAGTAGATTTATTCTTAGACTTATGCAACAACATAACAAAGAAGAAAGTAAAGAAACACCAAAAGAAGAATTAAAAGAAACTATATAATATAAAATACACTTATATCATTTTAATAAGTGTATTTTTTTATTCTATTAAATTTATTTTCTTAATTTTATCTACATATCATATTCAACAACAGTAACATTTGAAGTTGAACTAAATGGATTTTCTACTCCCTTAGGTATATATACCGTCACCTTTGCATTAACTCCTTCACAAAACTGTTCGGCTTTAGTTATGTTTTTAGAAACTATCCTTATTTGACTATCACTTAGACCTGTGCAATTTCTGAAGCATCCTTGTATAGACTCAATTTGTGTTTGATTAATAAACAAGCTCTCTGGAATAGTACCTGTTAATCCTGTACAATCGCCAAATATTCCATAGAAACTAGTAATATTAGGGCAATTAATGAATAATTCTTCTGGTATTGAGCCTGTAAGTCCTGAACATTCCCTAAATAACTCTCCAACATTATTAAGATTTTGACAATTATAAAGTAACTTTTCTGGGATTGTTCCTGTTATGGAAGTTCCTTTGAAAGCACCATAAACTGTTTTTAAATTTGAGCAGTTACTAAATAAATTTTCTGGTATACTTCCTGTAATATTTGTACTACCATCAAATAAGAAAGCCACATTTTCAACTTTTGTGCAATAACTAAGTAAGTTTTCTGGTATATTTCCTGTAACTCCACTATAATTAAAAGCGTTTCTCAATGTTATAACATTTGTAGCATTATAGAATAGATTTTCTGGTATTTGTGAATTTAAGTTTGTACAATTATAAAATAATGATCTAAAACTTTCTACAGTTGTAAAACTATTCTTCACTGGAGTTGGTATTTGTCCTGATAAATTAGTACAATTACCAAAATCAATATGCTTAGCTTGAATAACTCCCCATTGTTTTATTTGAACTAGATTTTGAGCACTATCTCCCACGTTATAAAAACTCCAACCTTCACATAGTCCAGTTATCTTAACATCATAAGTACCAGCTGTTTGATAAGTGTGATTTCTATCTTCGTCATCAAAACTTGTTATTTCTACAACTGTTCCATCTCCATAATCTACAGTAAAATTGTAATTAAAATAAGTTTCTTTTTCTCCTCTTTCTTCGTCTGTTTCTTGTTTTTCATATATAGGTAATATTATAGTTTCTCCATCATCTACATTCCATTGCGTAATAAATGTTTTTAAATCTTCATTACCTGGTAAATCATCATCTAATACTTGACTTGTTACACTATTTATATAATTCTCATAACTCATTAATATATTTTGTTCTTCTTCCTGAGAATTTTCCGTTTCTTTTTTAGCATTTTGTGCTTGTGAAAGTATTCCATTCTCTCCTGTTAGCATTGCAATTGAAACACCAGCTAATATTAGTAAAACAATTATTGTAATTACTAAAGCAATAAGTGTAATTCCTCGTTCGTTTCTTTTTAATGTTTTTTTGTTTTCTTTCATTTTAATTTTCCTCCTCTTTTATCTTTATACTTTAAAATTTAATAACTTAAAACACAAAAAAGACAGCAACAAAAACCTAAAATCTTAGGCTTTTATCACTATCTTTTAACTTAGTATCTATATTTAATTTATTATTATTTATTTCATTAAATGTTAACTCTCTCTCTCTCTTAGAGTATCAAGGCTTTCAAGTGTTCTAGCCATCTACTTTTCCCCTTTTCTTTTGTTTTAGTATTTTCTTATTTTTTCTTAATTATTCTTATACATCATATTTTGTGTATAATAAAAGTATATATAAAAATAAGTTATTTGTAAAGAGATTATTAAAATTTTGTAAAATTTTTTATTTTTTTATTTTACTTCTAACTAATGGACATTATCACTACTTAAAAAATTCATAACTAAATCTATAATTATTTCTTTTTCTTTAGGGTTAGATTCTGCAATAAGTAATGTTAATGCAACTAATGTATTATTATCTATTGTTTGTTTTCCGTCTTTATATAAGATGCCATAGAAACTTAAAAAATATATAAATAATGTCGCTGCTATTCTTTTATTTCCGTCTGCAAACACGTGATTTTTAACTACTAAATATAGAAAATTTGCACCTTTTTCTTCTATACTTTTATATACATCTTCTCCACCAAATGTTTGATAAATATTTCCTATAATTGACTCTAGTCCTTTATTTCTTTCTACTGCAAATAATTCACTTTGTTCATTAAACTTAAGTTTATTAATAATAGATATACAATCTTCATATCTTATTTTTCTTTCATCTATATTTCCCTTTACTTTTTTTAATTTTTTATGGTCATAATCATCTAATATGTTTAATGCTTTTGAGTAACTTCCAATTACTTTTAATATTTCTTTTGCATCATTTCCTTCTAATCTTTCATCTATTCTATTTGCTATATCTATTAATTTTATTGTTTTTTCTAAATATTCTAATCTTTTTTGATTTACAGCATAACCTTTTAACATATAATCTTTTAAAACTTTATTTGCCCATCGTCTAAAGATTACACCATTTTTTGATTTTAC
>CALXEY010000111.1 GCA_944387455.1 uncultured Clostridia bacterium | reverse complement strand
CATAATGCTTTTTTATCTCCAATTTTTTCTTTTAAACTTTTAATCTTTTCTTTTGCAAATGAAGATATTTCCCAATCTCCAGTACATTTACATACTTCATATAAGAAGTTTTTAATTACATTTATACCATTTTCAGAGTGAACTACTTCTGGGTGAAATTGTATTCCATAAAAGTTTTTTTCTTTATTTTCCATACCTGCATTTGGGCAAGATGGGGTAGAGGCTATATTTGTAAAGCCTGAAGGCACAGTTTTTACAAAATCTGTATGACTCATTAAAAAATTATTAGATGTATTAAAACCTTTAAATAATAAAGAATTATTATTAATATCAACACTTGTTACTCCATATTCTCTTTTAGAAGCTTTTTCAACAGTTCCGCCTAGAGTTACAGTCATAAGTTGCATACCATAACAAATACCTAAGATAGGAATACCTAAATCAAATATCCTACTATCACATTTAGGGCTATCATCTCCAAATACACTTGCAGGTCCTCCTGTAAATATTATTCCTTTTGGGTTCTTTTCTTTTATTTTCTCAATTGATATATCAAAAGGAACTACTTCTGAATATACATTACACTCTCTTACTCTTCTTGCTATTAATTGATTATATTGTCCTCCAAAATCTAAAATTAAAATTAATTCATTTTTCATCATAAAACCTCCAATCTTTTCTCTAATATTATCATAATAACTAATAAAAGTAAATAAAATAAATTTTAAAAAAATAAAAGTGCCTCAAAGCTAAGCTAAGAGACACTCCAAAATGTTAAATTATTTAACATCCTTAAATTGTAAAATACTTTCAAGTTAACAGCTAATAGTTATAGTAAGTGAAGAAACATCTCTTATAGCAGAAGTATAATTAGTATTAACTGTCCAACCAAGCTCCCCAAGTCTTTTTTCTGCTCCTGGAAGAAGACGAGTACCTAATTAAAAATTAAATGTATTTGAAATAGAACCGCTTTCAATTTCTTTTTGGATTTTTTCCAAGATGTAATTTATTTGATTTTCCTCAATTTTTTTACGAGCTTCTTCTGCTGAAAGCATTTTATCTCCAAACAGCGTTGGTTTTACCGAACAGCATAATCATAGCAAATTTAACATAAAATGTCAAAAATTCTTAAAATAAATTGTAAAAACCTTTACTTTAAAATAATGTTATAATATAATAGTAAAAATAAAAAAGAAGGGAGAAAAAAGATGGCAAAAATTTTAGAAGATATTTCAAGAACATTTAATGAATTTTTATTATTACCAAATTTAACAGATGAAAGGTGTATACCATCAAATGTATCTCTTAGAACACCACTTGTTAAATTTAAAAAAGGAGAAGAAGCAAAGTATTATGCAAATGTACCAATGGTTTCAGCAATTATGCAATCAGTATCTGGAGAAGAAATGGGAATAGCACTTGCTAGAGAAGGTGGAGTTGCATTTATTTATGGTTCACAATCAATAGAGTCACAAGCTAAAATGGTAAAAAGAGTAAAAAAACATAAAGCAGGTTTTGTTGTAAGTGATTCAAATGTAAAACCAGAAACTACTTTAGAAGAAGTATTAAATTTAACGAAAGAAACTGGACACTCAACTGTAATAATAACAGATGATGGAACTAAAAATGGTAAATTTTTAGGTTTAGTAACAGATAAAGATTATAGAATATCAAGAGATAATATGAAAGCACCAATAAGTGATTTTATGACACCAAAAGATAAAGTCGTATGGGCAAAAGAAGGTGTAAATTTAATAGAAGCAAATGATATAATATGGGAAAATAAAATAGCTTGTTTACCAATTTTAGATGAAGAAGAACATTTAAAATATTTAGTATTTAGAAAAGATTATGAAGATAGAAAAAATAACCCAAATTCACTTCTTGATGAAAATAAAAGATATATAGTAGGAGCAGGAGTAAATACAAGAGATTTTGAAGAAAGAATACCAGCTTTAGTAGATGCAGGAGTAGATTTACTTTGTATAGACTCTTCTGACGGATACTCAGTTTGGCAAAAAAATACAATTGATTTTGTAAGAAAAACATATGGAGATTCTGTAAAAATAGGTGCAGGAAATGTGGTTGATAGAGAAGGTTTTATGTATTTAGCTAAAGCAGGTGCAGATTTTATAAAAGTTGGTGTAGGTGGAGGATCTATTTGTATAACAAGAGAAACAAAAGGAATAGGTCGTGGACAAGCTTCAAGCTTAATTGATGTAGTAAAAGCAAGAAATGAATATTTTGAAGAAACAGGTATTTATATTCCAGTATGTTCAGACGGTGGAATAGTACACGACCACCACATTACAATTGCATTAGCATTAGGTGCAGATTTTGTAATGATGGGAAGATATTTTGCAAGATTTGATGAAAGCCCAACAAGAGTTGTTAAAAAAGGAAATACATATGTAAAAGAATATTGGGGAGAAGGTTCTAATAGAGCTAGAAACTGGCAAAGATATGACTTAGGAGGAGATAAAAAACTTTCTTTTGAAGAAGGTGTTGATTCTTACATACCTTATGCTGGTAGACTAAAAGATAATTTAGAAATAACAGTTGCAAAAATTAAATCAACTATGTGCAATTGTGGAAGTATTACAATAGAAGAATTACATAAGAAAGCAAGACTAACACTTGTATCAGATGTAAGTATAACAGAAGGAAGTGCACACGACGTTATTTTAAAAGAAATTGAGAACCAATATAATTAATATTAATTTAGAGTACTTTTTATAAGGTACTCTAAAAAATTTTTATTTTTACAAAAACACTTGACAGAACAACTATATTATGATAATATGTCAACAGATTTTTAAATTGTATTATAAATTTTAATCAATTTTTATTTCGAAAAAAGTTCAAAAAATAAAGAGAAAAAGAGAATAGGGAAGATATTTAGGTTTTTTATGGCTATTTTACCGTATAAAAAATATTGCCAAATAAATACAAGTGTGTTAATATAAAGGAGGAATGTGTTATAAATGGATAAAAAAACAGATGAAAAAATAAAAAAATATTTAGGAAAACCTGATAAAAAAGAAGAATTATTAAAAATTTTAGAAAAAATTGAAGAAGAAAGTAAGAAAAATAAAACATATATAGATAAATTACACGATAAAATTTTTAAGGAAATTATGCTAGATAAGGAAGAAACTGCAAGATTTATATATATAAATTATAATATTTTCGTAATGCCAGATGAATTAGAATTATGTAATACAGAATTTAGAAC
>CALXEY010000110.1 GCA_944387455.1 uncultured Clostridia bacterium | reverse complement strand
TGTGATGAATTACTAAAATTTATGTTAGAAAATAATTGTAAGTCTATTGTAATTGCTTGTAATACAGCAAGTAGTATTGCGGCAAATATTTTAAGAAAGAAATATAATAATATACCAATAATAGCAATAGAGCCAGCATATAAAATGGTATATGATTATAGTTATGATAATAAAACTTTGGTTATGGCAACTAAAGGAACAATAGAAAGTGAAAGATTTAATTTACTTTACCATAAATATGATAATCATAAAACAACACTTTTAGAGTGTGTTGGTTTAGCAGACTTAATAGAAGAAGGAAATGAGGAAAAAATAAAAAAATATTTGGAAGAAAATATAGGAAAATATAGAGGAAAAGTTAAAAATGTAGTTTTAGGTTGTACTCATTATCCTTTAGTACAAAAAGAAATTGGACAAGTATTAGGTAACAATATAGAATTTTTTAATGGAGCAAGTAGATTAGCAGTTCACTTAAAAGATGTTTTAGAAAAAGAAAATCTGCTTAATAATTATATAGAAAATGAAAATACAAATAAAAATAATTTAAAAACAAATATTAAATTTATAGATTCTTCATTAAATGAAGAAGAAAGATTAAAAAAAGAAAAAAGATTTTTTGAGTTTTTGGAGGAAAAGTAAATGATAGAAAATATAAAATTTAAAAAATTAAATATAACAAATATAATAAAAATAGTTTTATCTATTTTAGTAATATTTTTAATATCAATGTTTTTCTTAACAAAAAATACATATGCAGTAGAATTACCAGAAGAGTTCAATATTGATAATATTTCTAATGAGGATATCTTAGATATTTATGATAGAATTACTGAAAAATATTCTAATGAAGAAATAGCAGATATAATTAAAGAAAACAAAGAACAAATTGCAAGCGAAACTGGTGTAAGTGAAGGAGTAATTGATGCTGGTGCAGAATTTATAAGAAACACAAGTAAAGAAGCTGTAAGAGATATTATAGCAGATGATGAAAATATAACAAAAATAAGAGAAAGTCTAAAAGAAGGAAAAAGTGCTGGTGATGCCGTAGCAAGCATAGTAGAAGATACAACGACTTCTCAAAAAATAAATTTATTTGTAAAAATCTTACTTGCAAATAATATAATAAGAGGAGTATTATGGGGAATAATTATCTTATTTTTATATTGTACTATTACAAGATGTATTATATATAAAAAAGCGGGGAAAAACTGGTTTGCAGGAATAATTCCTTTTTATAGACAAGTTACAATGTACAAAGTATGTGGTTTATCACCATTTTTAATGCTTTTATGGTTAATACCGATTTTTGGTTGGATAGTTATGTTTGTACTTGCTATTATGAAGAGAATACTTTTAGCAGAGAACTTTGGAAAAGGTGGTTTATTTGGTATAGGTATTTTAATACTTCCACCAATATTCTATTCTGTACTTGCTTTTAATAGTAATATAGAGTATGAAGGGGAAGAATAAAAAATAAAGGAATAAAAAGAAATATGAAAGTATTAAATAGTAAATTAAAAAATGAATTAAATATTAGAACTGAGAAAAATTATCCAATAGAAGGTGTAGAGTTTATTGATATTATGCCACTTATAATTGATAAAAATTCTCTAAAAGAAATTATAGATTTATTTACAGATGAAATTAAAAATAAAAATATAGATTATATTATAGCACCAGAAGCAAGAGGCTTCTTGCTTGGAGTAGCAATTGCTGATAGGTTAAATATTGGTTGTATTCCTGCTAGAAAGAAAGGAAAATTACCACCTTCTACAGTAGAATCGGAAATTAGATATAAAAAAGAATATGGAGAAGATGTTTTAGAATTACCAAAGTTAGTAAATACTACATATCAAAATAAAAATTTCTATATCGTAGATGATATTTATGCAACTGGAAATACTATAGAAAAGATTAAAGAAAAAATACAAGATTTAGGTGGAAATGTATTAGGTGAAGGTGTTATTTTAAATATTGTAGAATTAAACAATAACAAAGATATTTTCTCAATTATAGATGTAAATGAAAGTTAAATATAAGGAGCAACAAATTTTAGTTGCTCCTTATATAATGTAATAATTAATCTAAAAATTAGAAAAAATCTAAAGGGTTTTGATATTTACCATCAATACGAATTCCAAGGTGTAAGTGGCAACCAGTGGTAGCACCATTTGTAGGTCTACCAGAAGAATCAGAATATTGATTACCAGGAACACCATAAACATATTTAGGACCAACTCTACCAATTACTTGTCCTTGTTTTACTTTATCACCGAACTTTAACAATAAAATTTGGGTCGCAATGACAATAAGTAACTCTAAAATTAGAAAAAGAAAGAGTAATAGTATAGCCCCCTGCTCCTAAAAATTGTCTAAAAGTAATTTCACCATCTGCAACAGCAATAAACTGAGTACCTTCTGGTGCAGGTATATCTATTCCAGAGTGAGAAGAAGAAGCACCAGATGTTGGAGATTTTCTTTTACCAAAATAAGAACTAATTCTAGTGTATCCTGGGAGAGGCCATACAAAACCATTAGGGTTAAAATCTATTATTTCTGAAGAAATACCATCATAATTATTAGAACTACCAAAAGTTGGAATAAAAAATATACAAATAAATAATGTGAAAAATAATATAAAAACTATAATAGAATTTAATATTTTACTAATAAAAATCACCTCCCAAAATAAAAAATAGAGAATAAAAATATCTTTTATTCCCTTTAATTAAAATTGTTAACTTATTGTTATTTTTTGTGAACAACTAATTCATCATATCCAGTGTCTTCATCAAACTCACGAGTGAATTTATAATCTTCTAGTTCTAAAATACAAATTTCAGCTGTAGTATTTATAATACAGCCGTTTTTTAAATGACCACCAATTGTATTTCCTTCTCCATCAGATACTGAAATATGTAAATGAACACCATCTTCTGATAAAGTTCCCATAAGACTTACAATTTCGAACTCACCATTTTTTTCCATTGTACTTGCACCATCAGCTAAACGAATTTGTAATTTAGTCAAAGAACCAACACCACTCAATAAGATGCCAGATATATGATGTGTTTTAACAAAAGTTTCAATTTCGCCTTTTAAATCTGCTCCCTTTTTTAATCTAAAACAATGATACATAATTTCTGATCTCCTTTCTTTGTGGCAGGGGTAGAAGGATTCGAACCCTCACAGGCGGTTTTGGAGACCGATGTGCTACCATTGACACTATACCCCTATATTTT
>CALXEY010000109.1 GCA_944387455.1 uncultured Clostridia bacterium | reverse complement strand
AAAAAATATAGTATGTTTAATTTCATACTATATTTTTTTCTTTAATTATAATATAACCAATCTACAGTAGAACCGTCAAATTCCATATTAGGAGGACCAATATATAAATCTCTGTTACCGTCTAAAGTATGGCATTTAATAATAGAATAAGGTTCTGGACTTGCTAAATCATATCTGTATTTTCTAGTACCGCCGTCATTTGCTTCATTAAAAACAACATTATTTTTATTTTCTTTAACATCTAAAGTACAATTATTTACAATATCTTGTGGGTCTATTTGGTTGTTAATAATAGCATCTTTTAAAGGAATTTCTACATTATCAATTTTAACAAAAACATCACCAGCAAAAGAATATACATTGTAATCTAAATATGTACCTTTTTCTATAATTGTATCTATTCCCATATCACGTCTTCCTTTAAAAATTAATTGGAAGTTATTGTTATATTCTAAATTATTATAACAAGAGCAAATAAAAACTCTACTATTAAAATCTTTATTTCTATTTTCAAGATAAATATATTTTGTATCACCTAAAAAATCTTCTACAATTCTATAATCATTAATAGGAAAAGAACTTTCTTTAATAATTCTATCTTCTTTACTTGAAAATTCATCTCTTCTATAATCTTCTCTAAAAATAATGTTACCATTTTCTAAAACAAGTTCTTTTAAAATAACATCACCTTCTGGTGTAGAAAAAGCAAGGCGAAGGCTAGAAGGAATTTTATTTTCTATATTAGAAATAAAAGTATTTAATTTCTCTTCATTGTAATTTTTATCATAACCACAAACAAAACAATTATTGTTTATAGCATCTTCTATAGAAAAACCTAAAGGTAAATTTTCTAAAGAAATATCATAATTATTTGTATTAATAATTTCAGTATTTGTTAAATTAGTATTTGCGTTTTCATTATTATATTTATCTGTAAAAATAAAAAAGTAAAGAATAATGCTAGCAATAGTTATAAAAATTAAAATACTAATAAAAATAATTATAAATTTTTTCAAAAAAATCATCTCCTTTAATTAGAAATTTCCATTAAATCTGTATTATCTATTTTTAACATAAGATATGGCTTTTCTTTATCAGATTCTTTTAAAAATAAATAAAAATTGTCTGTAAAATTAAAATCTCTTTTTATAGAATTTTCTTTAGTAATATCTTGAACAATACCTCTACTTATAACTTCTCCGCCTTCATTATTTAAAGAAAAATTTATTTGTTGAATTGCAGAAGTTATATAAGAAATATTATTTTTATTATTTGCTAATTCCTTATTACATAATTCGTCATAACTAATCTCAGTATCTACTATTAAATTAGGAATTTTTAAAGTATCTTTATTGTTAAAAACTTTATTCTTTTCATATTTAGAATTTTCAACTATAGTGTTGTAAGTCTCATCAAAAGAATTTGTATTATCTATTCTTGCAAGTATAACATCTTCATTATTTTTTGTATTTAATTTAATAGCAAAATTATCTTTATTATCGTAGAATAGAACTTCTACTTGTTTTCTTAAACTTTCATCAGAAGAATCAGTAATTCCAAAATATTTTACCTTTTCTTCTGAATTTGAAAACTTATCATCATCTAAAACATTAAAAGGTGTTTCAAATTCAAACTTCTTATATAAAAAACTATAAATTGTATAGCTATTTGGTATATCAAAATTAATTTTATCTAAAGTAGAAGACTCATCTATATTAAATTTATTTTTAATATCATTTTTAATGATTTCTTTTAATTCTGGTCTTGTAACATCTACTTTTATATAATAACTATCATTAGATAATTGTTCTTTTGTAAAATCTTTTTTATTTAAAGAATTTACAATAGAAGGTGTTTCGTCTCTAAAACTTACTTCTCCGCCAAATCTTTCGTCTATGAATTCGTTCCAAGCTAAGTTAAAAGTACAAACCCACATATTGTTCTTTTGGCTATTATTAAATTCTTCTGTATATGTTGGAACTAAACTTGCTTGATATTTTTTATATATAACAAACCCAGCATATGTAAGAGAAGAAATTACAAATGTAAGAACTATAAACCATAAAAGTAAACGTATAAACTTGTTGTTTTTTATTTCAATAATTCTTTCTTGTACCAATAATTTCTTTAATTTCTTAGTAGCGTTAAAAACCAAATTTTTTATTTGTTTCTCGGTTTTATCCATAATAAGACCAGTTTCTTTATATGATAAACCTTCTATTTTAGTTAGATAAATAACTAACTGATATTCTTTTTTCAATTTCTTAATTACTGTTTCTATTTTCTCTTGTCTTTCTTTAGAAAAAACTATATCTTCTAACAATTTTTCCTCTTTTAAAGTGTTTTCAAAATTTTCAAGTGGAAGGTTTTTACTCTTACTGTTTATATAATTAATGGCACGAGATTTAGCTATTAAATATAGATATGTCTTAAAAGAATACTTATCATTATATTTTTCTTTGTGTTCTAATATATACATTATTGTATCTTGGTATATATCATAAGCAATATCTAGATTTTTAACATATCTAGTTATAAAATAGATAAGGCTTTTCTCATATTTAGTTATAAGTTTTTGGAAAGATTCTTCATTTCCGTTTAAAAATTCATTATATAATTTTTTATCTTCTTCCATAGAATACTCCTATACCAATAATACAAAAGAAAAATAAAAAAGTCTAAAATTATCTTATAATTATACTTTTAAAATATTTCTCTTGGAAATTAGTTAGATTTCGTATCTCTTCATCTGTAAAATTCATACTATCTGGAACTATTATTAATTTATCATCATTATCGTTTGTTCTGTGTATTATTGCAATACACTTCCCTGTAAAACTATCTAAAGGCTTGTCAACACCTAAAACATAACAATCTAATTCTTCACCATCACCACTAATTGTATTTGGTACATAACCATAATTTACTTCATAAATCAAATCCCAGTCTGGGTGTTTTGAACCTAAAGGTCTATCCATTTTTACAGTTATAGTTTGGTTTAAATATTTAATAGAATCTTCCAATAAAATCACTTCCTTAAATTTATTATAATATATTTTAGAAAATTTTTGTAAAAAAATTAAAAAATCTTATTGACACAAATGACACATTGTGATAAAATGCAAAACATAGACACGAACAGCAAATAAACAGTAAATTAAAATATATTATAAAAATGTTTAGCTTTGGTTAGTATAGTATAACTAAAGTTTAAGGTATATAGAAATTATATACAATATTGTGTCTTGTTTTAGAGCCACTTACAGCAAAGAATTTTGTGGTATTATTAAAAGTAAACTAATTGACTATACAATTAGTAATGTGGCTCGTTTAAATTTTAAAAAA
>CALXEY010000108.1 GCA_944387455.1 uncultured Clostridia bacterium | reverse complement strand
ATGGAAGAAGAAAGTTTAGAAAAGCTAATAGAAGAAGCAAAAAAACAAATAGAAGAAAAGAAATATGAACAAGAACTAAAAGAAAGAGGTTTTAAAAATATAACAAAAATGATTTTTGCATTTAAAGGAAAAGAAGTAAAAATGGAAATTTTCTAATAGTTATGTTTAAAGAAAAATCAGAAATTTTTTCTGATTTTTTCTTTTGGAAATTTTCTTAAAAAACCTTACGGAAATGCTTGACTTATGTGTTTATCTATGATACAATAATTACCAGAATTTCTTAAAAATGGATTTACAACCCAAAGTTTTAAAGATAGGGTGATTAAAATAAAAATGTTAAATATTTGTTAAAACTAATAAAATAGCTAAAAAGGAGTTGGAAAACAAAAATTTTTCAATTGCTTTTTTATTGCCGTTTTTTAAAATCCATTTTCTATTCAAAAGCTTAAAATTAAAGAAAGAGGAATCAAATTTAACGAGCCCTAAGGTTTTAGGTTGATAGCAGACAAGCTAAAATTTTAGACAAGCAAATTAAATTCTGAGAAGGACTTTCTTTAAAAAAATAAATTATTTCTGCTTAAATTTTTTTATGAGGTGATTTTTTTGAAAATAAGAGAGATTAACCACGAGAAATCTTCACGTAAAGATTTCGCAAAAGTTGGTGATTTTATTGAGATGCCTAATCTTATCAAAGTACAAAAAGATTCATATGACAATTTCATAAACGAAGGGTTAGGAGAAGTCTTAAGAGATATTTCACCAATTGAAGACTATTCTGGAAATTTAGTTCTTGAGTTTTTCGACTATTATATGGAAGACAAAACTAAATATACAGTAGAAGAAGCAAAAGAAAGAGATGCAACTTATTCTACAAGATTACACGTAAAAGTTAGATTAATTAACCGTGAAACAGGGGAAATTAAAGAACAAGAAATCTATTTAGGTGATTTTCCACTTATGACAGATAGTGGAACATTTATCATAAATGGAGCAGAAAGAGTTGTAGTAAGCCAATTAGTACGTTCACCAGGGTGTTATTATGGTGAAGAATTTGACACAAAAACAGGAAAAAGAACATATACATCTACAGTAATGCCACTACGTGGAGCTTGGCTTGAATATGAAACAGACGGAAATGATATTTTCTGGGTACGTGTTGATAGAACAAGAAAAGTACCAATTACAACTTTATTAAGAGCAATTGGTCTTGTAACAGATAGCCAAATACTTGACTTCTTTGGTGATGAAGAAATGCTTAAAGCAACAATTAGTAAAGACACAATAAAAGACCAAGATGAAGCATTAATAGAAATTTACAAAAAATTAAGACCAGGAGAACTTCCAACAGTTGACGCTGCAAGAAATTTATTTAATGGTTTATTCTTTGATAACAAAAGATATGACTTAGCAAAAGTTGGTAGATATAAATTTAACCAAAAATTATCATTAGCATCAAGAATAAAAGGAAAAATAGCAGCAGATGATATAGTAGATAGTGAAACAGGAGAAGTTTTTGTAAACGCTGGTGAAACAATATCAGATGAAGTTGCAGAAGATATACAAAATTCTGGAATAAATACAGTAGATATAATGTATATGGACAAAAAAATAAGAATAATAGGAAATAATACTGTAGATATTCACAAAGTATTACCAAATGTAGATTTAAGCAAATTACATATAAAAGAAAAAGTTAATTATAATGTATTAAAAAATATAATTGAAAATACTGATGAAAAAGAATTAGCTAAAGTAATAGAAGAAAGAATTGATGAATTAGTACCGAAACATATTACAACAGAAGATATGTTATCATCAGTAAACTACTTATTTAACTTAGCAAATGGACTTGGAGGTCCAGATGATATAGACCATTTATCAAACCGTAGAATTCGTTGTGTTGGTGAATTATTACAAAATCAATTTAGAATTGGTTTAGCAAGACTTGAAAGAGTTGTTCGTGAAAGAATGACAATACAAGACTTAGATGTTGTAACACCACAAACATTAATAAATACAAAACCTATAACATCAGCAATAAGAGAATTCTTTGGAAGTTCACAATTATCACAATTTATGGACCAAACAAACCCATTATCAGAATTAACACATAAAAGAAGAATTTCGGCATTAGGACCAGGTGGTTTAACAAGAGAAAGAGCAGGTTTCGAAGTACGTGATGTTCACTATACACACTATGGAAGACTTTGCCCAATAGAATCACCAGAAGGACCAAACATTGGACTTATATCAGCACTTTCTTCATTTGCACAAATTAATGAATATGGATTTATAGAAACACCATATAGAAAAGTAGATCCAAAAACACATAAACTAACAGATGAAGTAGAATATATGAGTGCAGATGTAGAAGATAATTACATAATAGCACAAGCATCAGAACCAGTTGATAAAAATGGTAAATTTGTAAATAAGAGAATTAGAGTAAGACGTAAAAATGATATTATAGAAGTTGATAGTGATAAAGTACAATATGTAGATGTATCACCAAAACAATTAGTTTCTGTTGCAGCAGCAATGATACCTTTCTTAGAGCATGATGATGCAAAAAGAGCTCTTATGGGTGCTAATATGCAACGTCAAGCAGTACCTTTAATGACAACAGAAAGCCCAATAGTAGGAACAGGAATCGAATATAGAGCAGCAAAAGATTCAGGAATATTAGTCTTAGCTGAAGATGACGGTGTTATTGAAAAAGTAACAGGAAGTTCAATTACTGTTAAATATAAAAATGGAAAAACAGTTGTACATAAATTACGTAAGTTCAAAAGAACAAATGGTGGAACTTGTATCAACCAAAAACCAATTGTTAAAAAAGGTGAAAAGGTTAAAAAAGGTGATGCCATAGCTGACGGACCAGCAACTTCAAATGGAGAAATGGCACTTGGTAAAAACGTATTAGTAGCTTTTTCTACTTGGGAAGGTTACAATTACGAGGATGCTATTCTAATTAATGAAAGATTAGTTAAAGAGGATACTTTCACATCAATTCATATTGAAGAATATGATTGTGAGTGTCGTGATACAAAACTTGGTGCAGAAGAAATTACAAGAGATATTCCAAACATTGGTGATGATTCATTAAAAGACTTAGACGAAAATGGAATTATAAGAATTGGTGCAGAAGTAAGACCAGGAGATATCTTAGTTGGAAAAGTTACTCCAAAAGGAGAAACAGAACTTACTGCAGAAGAAAGACTACTTCGTGCTATATTTGGTGAAAAAGCAAGAGAAGTAAGAGATACATCTTTAAGAGTACCACATGGAGAAGCTGGAACTGTTGTAGATGTTAAGATATTTACAAGAGATAATTCAGATGAATTAGGACCTGGAGTAAATCAAATAATTAGATGTTATATAGCAACAAAAAGAAA
>CALXEY010000107.1 GCA_944387455.1 uncultured Clostridia bacterium | reverse complement strand
ACTACCATATTTCCACAAGGTTTTGATATATCTATTCCTGCTCCTATTGCTGCTGCTATTGGTTCTTCTATTAAATATACTTTTCTTGCTCCTGCTTGTGATGCTGCATCTATTACCGCTTTTTTCTCTACTTCTGTTACTTGTGAAGGAATACAAATCATTATTCTTGGTGCAAAGATAAATTTTCCACATACTTTGTTTATGAAATATTTAAGCATTTTTTCAGTTACAGTATAATCTGATATTACACCATCTCTTAAAGGTCTTGTGGCTACTATATTTCCTGGTGTTCTTCCTAGCATTCTTCTTGCTTCTTGCCCAACTGCTAAAACTTCTCCTGTTGTATTATCTACTGCCACAACAGAAGGTTCTCTTAATACTATTCCTTTTCCTTTCACATAAGCAATTACTGTTGCTGTTCCTAAATCTATTCCTATATCTTGTCCAAGCCCTAATTTAAACATAATTTTTCTCTTCCTCACTATTTTATTTCTTTTTTATTACAAATTCTTTACAATTATATTACATTTTTTCTTTTTTATCAACCCTTTTAATTGATTTTTTTGCTTTTTTATATTATAATATCTTTGTCTTTAAGTAAAGTATTTTATAAAGATAATTTAAAAATAATTTTAGGAGTTTTTTATGATTGATAATTTTATATTTACATCAAATAGTGAAGAAGAAACAAGAAATTTTGCAAATGATTTTGCTTCTAAAGTTGATAAAAATGCTGTTATTGTTTTAACTGGTGAACTTCGGTTCTGGTAAAACTAAATTTGTAGAAGGCTTTTTATCTTATTTTGGTCTAGAAAATGAGATTTCTAGCCCTACTTTTACTATTGTTAATGAATATAAAAATGATAAAATAAATATTTTCCATTTTGATGTATATAGACTTTCAGATTCTTCAGAGTTTTATGAAATTGGTGGAGATGAATATTTTGATAGAGGTATTTGCTTAATTGAGTGGGGAGAATTAATTTTAGACGCTCTTCCTAAACACTATATTCATATTACTTTTGAAAAAGATGAAAATAATTTTGATGTAAGGAGGCTTATAATTGAAAATTCTTAGTATTGATACTTCTAGTAATATTTGTGGGGTTTCTATTTTAGATGATAAAGAGCTTATTTGTAAATTAGATGCTATTAGCAATAATACTCACTCTATTACTCTAATGCCTACAATTAATGATATTTTTAATAAAACTAATCTTTCTTTAGATGATATTGATTTAATTGTTTGTGATATAGGACCTCGGTTCTTTTACAGGTATTAGAATTGGTGTTGCAACTGTTAAGGCTTTTAGAGACAGCAAAGAAATACCTATTGTTGGTATTACTTCTTTAGAGACTTTAGCAAGACAAATAAGTGATAAGTTACCTAATAATTCACTTATCTGTTCTATGCTTGATTGTAAAAATGATAATTGTTATTATGCTTTATACAAAAAAACTGATGATGCTATTTTAGATGTTTTAATAGAACCACAAGCAGAAACTGTAAAGTCTACTCTTTCTATTATTGATACTTATATAGAAGATAGCAATGAAACTGGTAATCTTTATTTTACAGGAGACGCTACAACAAAATATAAAAATGACATAGAAAAAACTATTCCTTATGCTCACTTTTCTAATGAAAAACATATCATTTTAAATTCTTATTATTTAGGACTTTGCGGTTTAGAATTATATAATTCTGGAATAGAATTTGAAACACCTGATAGACAAATAAACAATATTTTACCTTTATATTTAAAGAAGCCACAAGCACAAAGACAACTAGAAGAAAAAGAAGATATTATTCATTTTTAATATCTTCTTTTTTTATTGCTCCTATGATAAATTTACATAAAATTTGGTTCGCTTGCGAGTAAACTCGCTAGCGACCTTCTTATTTCATAAAAATCTATTTTTTTCTGGTATTCTATATTTTTAAGTAAACGGCTTTAGCCTTCAGTACTACATTACATAAAGTGTGAAACGGAAGGAATCGTTGCTGTAAGCAGTGCCATTGTTGTTGTTACGGTACGAAGCTGAATTGCTACCGTCGTAACTGCCTCCCCTAAGGACAAACGGATTGTAGCCGTAGTAAGAGTCCTTCTCCGCTACATATTCATAACAATTTCCTTCTAAATCAAAAATATTACATACTCTATCCGCTACATTTTGTCCTGATGGAGCTTTTGAACCTGTATGCCTACTTTCTTTACTTTGTGTTACATTATAAGTTTTATCTGTATCTGAACTTCCATCTTGTTTTCCATTTACAAATTCCATTGTCATATCCCATTGTATTCCTGAACATAATGCACTTTTTACATTTTCATTATTTATAAATTTCTTGGCTTCTGTTTTACAATCTGCTTGAGGAATACTATTCCAAACTGTTGCTCCTTTTCTACTTATTAATTTATTTGTTGTTGTTTCTTTTCCTGCTTCATATCTTGAGATATAAAATCCTCCTGCCTTTCCTTCTCCAACTATCGCTTCTCTTTCTGCATTTTCATTTATTTCTCCAATTTCTTCTTCATCTGTTGTTCCTTCTGGTATTGTTGGTTGTATTCCTTCTGGTAAATATCCTGTATCTGTATAGGCTGCTGCTGAAACATTTGTATTTTCATAATCTGTATTTCTTTTATAATCTCCTGTTACTGGCACCCATACAAATTGGTCATATGTTTTTTGCATAGTTTCTACATCTTGCCACTCTTCATCTGTTATTTGTTTATTTGTTATATATATTACAATACCTTGCTCTACATCTTCATATTCTCCCTCTATTTTTGATAAGGATGCTCCTCCTGGTATTGTTAATTCTTTTCCACCTATTTGTACTTCTGTATTTGTCTCATAATAATGTCCTGGTTCTGCTTCTGGTTTTATTCCTAATTCTTCATTTATTTTCGTTTCATAATCACTTAATATTCCTGCTTCATTTGCAGCGGCATTTTCTGTCTCTGTTTTTGCTTTTTGTGCTTGACTAAGTATTCCATTTTGTCCTGTTAGCATTGCTATACTCACTTCTGCAAGGATTAGAAGCACAACTATAGTTATAACAAGTGCTATTAAAGTAATACCTTTATTCTTTCTTAGCCTTTGTTTTTCCATTGTTATTATTCCCCTTTCTTTACTTTTTTTAATTTTTTCTTTCATTTGTTTTACTCCTTTCATTTTTTATATATAAATTCAAAATTTAATAACTAAAAAACATAAAAAAGATAGCAACAAAAACCTAATTTCTTAGGCTTTTATCACTATCTTTTAAATTATAATCTATATTTAGTTTATTATTGTTTATTTCATTAAATGTTAGCTCTCTCTTAGAGTATCAAGGCTTTTAAGTGTCTTTATCATTTAACTTTTCTCCTCTTCATTTGTTTTAGTTTTAAT
>CALXEY010000106.1 GCA_944387455.1 uncultured Clostridia bacterium | reverse complement strand
GTACATAAAGGTCAAGTACTTTGTATTGTAGAGGCTATGAAATTAATGAACGAAATAGAGTCAGAATTTGACGGTGAAATAGTAGAAATTTGTGTAAAAAATGAAGATGTAGTAGAATATGGAACACCATTATTTAAGATAAAATAGTAAGAGGAGAAGAAAAGAAATGGTTTTAGATAAAGAAGGAATAAAAAATATAATACCACAAAGAGAACCTTTTTTAATGATAGATGAAGTAGAAGAATATATACCAGGAGAAAGTGCGACAGCATATAAAAATGTAAGTGAAGATGAATATTATTTTAAAGGACATTTCCCAGGAAACCCTATAATGCCTGGTGTATTAATTGTAGAGTCACTTGCACAAACAGGAGCAGTTGCAATACTTTCTATGGAAGAAAATAAAGGTAAAAATGCATTATTCGGCGGAATAGATAAAATTCGTTTTAAAAAACAAGTAGTGCCAGGAGATAGATTAAAATTAGAAGTAAAAATAATAAAAAGAAAAGGTCCAATAGGAATTGGAGAAGCAATAGCTACAGTAGAAGGAAAAGTAGCTGCAAAAGGTGAATTAACATTTGCAGTAGTGTAAATGAGAAAAATGGGGACGGGGCTTTTTTGTCTCACTTTTCCAATATTTTACAAAATGAGAAAAAAATGCCCCGTCCCAAAAATTCTAACGAAAGGGAGAATAATATGTTAAAGAAAGTTTTGATTGCAAACCGTGGAGAAATTGCTGTTAGAATTATTAGAGCTTGTAGAGAAATGGGTATTAGAACAGTTGCTATTTATTCAGAAGCAGATAAAGATGCTTTAAATGTAAGTTTAGCTGATGAAGCTATTTGTGTAGGTCCTGCACCTTCTAGTAAGAGTTATTTAAATATGAAAGCTATTTTAGAAGCTGCGTGCCTTACTGGTGCAGATAGTATACATCCAGGTTTTGGTTTTTTATCAGAAAATAGTACTTTTGCTAAAATCTGTGAAGAAATGGGAATTAAGTTTATAGGTCCTGATTATAGATTAATAGAATTATTAGGAAATAAATCAAAAGCAAAAGAGACTATGAAAAATGCAGGAGTACCAGTTGTACCTGGTTCAAATGGTTTAATTAAGTCTAAAGAAGAAGCAATTTCTTTAGCTGAAGAAATTAAATACCCTGTAATGCTTAAAGCATCAGCTGGCGGTGGAGGAAGAGGTATTCGTGTTGCATATAATAAAGATCAATTAGAAAAAGAATATGATTTAGTAAAACAAGAAGCTAAAATCTCTTTTAATGATGATAGTTTGTATTTAGAAAAATTTGTTGAAAACCCAAGACACGTAGAAATACAAGTTTTAGCAGATGAACTTGGAAATTGTATTCATTTAGGTGAAAGAGATTGTTCTGTTCAAAGAAGAAACCAAAAAGTTTTAGAAGAAACTCCTTCTCCTATATTAGACGAAAAAACAAGAAAGAAAATGGGAGAAGTTGCAATTAATGCTGTTAAACAAATTGGGTATACAAATGCAGGTACAATTGAATTTTTAGTTGATAAAAATAAAGATTTTTATTTTATGGAAATGAATACTAGAGTACAAGTAGAGCACCCAGTAACTGAAATGGTAACAGGTGTTGATATTATAAAAGAACAAATAAAAATTGCAAGTGGAGAAGTTTTAAGTTATAAACAAAAAGATATAACAATTACTGGTCATAGTATGGAAGTTAGAATAAATGCAGAAGACCCAGATAAAAACTTTATGCCTTGTCCTGGAACTATAACAGATTTACATTTACCAGGTGGAAATGGTGTAAGAATTGACACTGCAATTTATCCAGGTTATAAAATACCACCTACATATGATTCTATGATTGCTAAAATAATTGTTCACGGAAAAGACAGAAACGAGTCAATTGCTAAAATGAGAAGCGCAATTGCAGAATTAGTAGTAGACGGAATTAAGACAAATGCTGATTTTATTTTAAAGATTTTATCAGATGAAGATTTTAAGAATAATAATTATGATACTTCTTTTATAGCAAAAAAATTTGGAATAAAGTCTAATTAAATTTAATATAATTAAAATGAAAATAAAAGTAAATGTTTTTAAAAAAGTTTTAAAAAAGCATTTACTTTTTTTGAAAATTTGTATACAATAGTGTAAGAAAATGTCAAAATAGAACTAAAAATTAAAAACAAAAGAAAATATGAAAAAAGAAAGGAAGAATTTTTGATGAAAATACTAATGTTAACGTGGGAATATCCACCAAGAGTTGTAGGTGGAATTGCAAGAGTTGTTTATGACTTATCAAAAACACTATATAAGGACGGACACGACGTAACTGTAATTACTTACAGAGAAGGAGATGCACCTTATTTTGAAGATGATAAAGGTGTAAAGGTTTATAGAGTTGATAATTATATGATTAACCCTAATAATTTTATAGACTGGGTTTTACAATTAAACTTTAATATGATAGCAAAAGCAAATGAGATTATGCTAAAGGAAGGAAATTTTGATGTTATACACGCCCACGATTGGTTAGTAGCTTATAGTGCAAAGACTTTAAAAAATTCTTATAATATTCCAATTGTTGCAACTATACACGCAACAGAAGCTGGAAGAAATAGTGGTATTCACGATGAACAACAAAGATATATAAATGATACAGAGTGGATGCTTACATATGAAGCAGCAGAAGTAATAGTAAATAGTAATTATATGAAAAATGAATTACAAAGATTATTTGGACTTCCATATGATAAGATAAATGTAGTGCCAAATGGTGTTAATTTAAATCTATTTAATGGTATTGAAAGAGATTATAACTTTAGAAGAAAATATGCTATGGATAATGAAAAAATTATTCTATTTATGGGCAGACTTGTTTATGAAAAAGGTATTCAACACTTGATTGCTGCTATGCCTAAAATATTAAATGGCTACAATGATGCAAAACTTGTTATTTGTGGCAAAGGTGGTATGGAACAAGAATTAAGACAAGAAGTAAATAATTTAGGTCTAGGAAATAAAGTATATTTTGCAGGATATATGAATGGGAAAGATGTTCAAAGAATGTATAAAGCAGCAGATATTGCAGTTTTTCCAAGTACATATGAGCCATTTGGAATAGTTGCATTAGAAGCAATGCTTTCTGAAAGACCTATTGTTGTATCAGATATTGGTGGTTTAAATGAAATTGTAGAACATAAGGTAAATGGTATGAAAACATATTGTGGAAATCCTAATTCACTTGCTGATTCAATTCTAGAATTATTATTTGACCATAAATTATGTGCAGATATTACAAGAGTTGCTAAAAATAAAGTTAGAAATGAATATAATTGGAGTAAAATAGCACAAGATACACATTTTGCATATCAAAAAGCAATTTGTCAATCTATGGCTGAAAAACAAAAAAGAGAGCTTGAACAAGAAAGAGC
>CALXEY010000105.1 GCA_944387455.1 uncultured Clostridia bacterium | reverse complement strand
AAACGCCTGTGGAGATAGTAGGTTACGAGGTCTAAGAAGCAGGAAGCCCATTGGCTTTAGACAATGGGTAGTTCACCCTTTAAAAACACAGGGATTTTCAGTCCCCTGCTCTAATTTTAAAATTTTTGAAAAATATTAAGGAAATTTTAAAAAAACTATTGACATTTATTAAAAAAATTAGTATAATAAATTTCGTCGGAAGAACAAGGTCGCTTAGCTCAGCTGGGAGAGCATCTGCCTTACAAGCAGGGGGTCACAGGTTCGAGCCCTGTAGCGACCACCATGTTTTACGGCCTGGTAGTTCAGTTGGTTAGAACGCTAGCCTGTCACGCTAGAGGTCGACGGTTCGAGCCCGTTCCAGGTCGCCATTTTTTTATATAAGCCTTGATAGCTCAGTTGGTAGAGCAAAGGACTGAAAATCCTTGTGTCACTGGTTCGATTCCAGTTCAAGGCACCAAAAATACAAGGAAACTTGTATTTTATTTTCAACTATAAAACAAACAGATATTCGAACAACAATAGTTATATTTTATAATTAATGGAGATGATAATTATGTATGAATTAGAAAAAATCGAAAATTATAATAATAAAACTTTTGAGGATATAAAACACATTGATGAATATGGAAGTGAGTATTGGTATGCTAGAGAACTAATGAAAGTTTTACAGTACTCAAATTGGCAAAATTTCGAAAAAATTATTAATAAAGCAAAAACAGCATATAAAAATAGCGAAATTAATATTAATGAACAATTTATTGATGTCAATAAGTTGTCAAAACGTGCTAATAATGCGGAAGTTTTAATAAAAGACTATAAGTTAACGAGATATGCTTGCTATTTAATAGCACAAAATGGAGATAGCAGAAAAAAAGTAATTGCTCTTGCACAAACATATTTTGCAATCCAAACTAGAAAACAAGAAATCAGTGAAAAAGAATATAGTTTGTTAACTGAAGATGAAAAGAGGTTTTATCAAAGAAATTTAACAAGAAAAGGAAATTATTCTTTAAATCAAGCAGCTATAAATGCAGGAGTTAAAAATTTTGATAAATTCCACAATAGTGGATATAAAGGCTTATATAATGGAGAAACAGCTGATGACATAGCTAAGAGAAAAGGACTAAGATACAGAGAAGATATCTTAGATAATATGGGAAGTGAAGAACTTGCAGCTAATTTATTTCGTATTACACAAACAGAGTCAAAATTAAAAAAAGATAAAGTTGATAATGAAAAGCAAGCTTGTGATACTCATAATAAAATTGGAAAAATAGTTAGAGAAGCAATTAAACAAGCAGGGCGGAACTATGCCTGAAGACTTACCAACACCTAAAAAGAGTTTAAAACAATTAGAAAAAGAAAATAATATAAGTTTAAAGAAAATGGAATAAAAGGTTAGAAGAAAGAGAAAAAAATACTGCATTATATATTTAAATAAAATGAGGAGTAAAAATAATGGAAGAGCAAGAAAGATTATTAAAATTAATAAATAAACAAAGTAGTATAAATGATGTACAAGAATATATAAAAAAAGTTATTACATTAAGAGGTTTTACAAATCAAAGCATTCAAGATAAAATGTTATTATTGCTTGAAGAAACAGGCGAACTTGCAAAAGCTATAAGAAAAACATTACCAGAAGCCTCAATAGATTATAATAAAATAGAAAATTATACTAATATAGAAGAAGAAATAGCAGACGTATTTATAGTCTTAACTTCTATTTGTAATGAATTAAATATTAATTTATTCGAAGCAGTTTTAAATAAAGAAAAAAATAATATAAAAAGAAAATGGAATATAAATCAGAATAATTAAATAAACAATTTGTAAAATAATTGTATAGTTTTTTTATGATTATATAAGGAGGAACATCTATGAATTTAACAATAAGGAAAATGCAAAAATATTTAAAAGAAAAATATAAAAGAACAAAACCAGAAGAGATGAAAAATACACAAAGATATTTTCTAAAGCTAATAGAAGAAGTGGGGGAATTAGCAGAAGTTATTAGAAAAGATAAAAGAATGGAAGGAAAAAATATTAAGGGAACTATAGAAGAAGAATTATCAGATGTTTTGTATTATGTTTTAATGATTGCAAATACATATGACATAGATTTAGAAGAAAGCTTTAGAATTAAAGAAGAATTAAATTCTATAAGATATGGGCATACTTTAAAAATTGACGATATACAAGATGATGACTAGAGAATATATAAATTTGTAAAAGGAGAAATATGGACAGTTTAAAAATAAATATAGAAGAATATTTAGAAGATATAATAAATGTATATGTGAAAATATTTGGAGAACAATATAAAAGTATTATAGAAGAAAGAGTAAGAAGTACAGAATTTATAGAATATAAAACAGAACAGAGTGTAAGAAACTATATTTTTTTCTTAGAAAATTGTAAAGCACAAGAATTATCAATAAAATTCTTAAGCAAAATAGGAATAGATGTAAGTTCTTTAGAAGGAAAGCCATATACAGAAGAATTACCAGATGATATAAGAACGTTAATTAGAGAATATATTGGAGGTATAAGTGGTTTTACATATTTGCCACAACAAAACACAATAGGAATTAGAGCTTTTGATAAAAAAGTCCAAGAAGCAAATAAAGGAAGAGAAGATGAAATTGAAAGAAATCAAATACAATTTTTAAGCTTTTTATTTGAAGATGAGGAATTGTATTCTAAATCTGATATAGAAGAATTTTTTAAAACACCAAAAGGAGAAGAAACATATAAAAAAATACAAGAATATATAGAAATATATAATAGAATATTTGGAGAATACCAGGAATTTGAAAATACGTTAGAACCATATAGACAATATGTAAAAAATAGAGAAGGTAAAAAAATTTCTGAAACAGAAGAATTTAAAGAAATATTAGAAAAAATAGGAGATACAGAAGAAAATAGAAAAATATTAGAATATGTTTTAACAGGAAGAAAACTTATGACTATTGCAGGAAAAGAATTAAAAAGACCAACAATATTTTTTAATAGATTTGTAAGTGAACTAGAAAAAGGTGGTATGGATGATTATACATTATTACATGAATATTGCCATGCAATAGAAATGCATAAAGAAAATGGGGAAACAACAGGAGATAGTTTAATAAGTGGTTTTGATTTAATAAATGAAAATCAATTAAACCCATATAGAAAAGATAAAAGAAAATATGAAAGATTAAATGAAACAATAACAGATATCTTTAGTGTAGAAGCAACCAGAATATTACATAGTAGAGGAATTTATGTATCAGAACCACGAGAATTAACAAATGAAGACATTTTAGATTGTAATACAAGTATTATATTAAAAAAATTATTAATGCCATTTGTAACGGAATATAAAGACAATATAGTAAGAGCTAGAATAACAGGTGATATGCAAAATTTGTTTAATATAATAGGAAGAGAGAATTTTGA
>CALXEY010000104.1 GCA_944387455.1 uncultured Clostridia bacterium | reverse complement strand
AGATAAATGGTTTATTTGTGCTGTTCTACAGTCTAAGAAATGTCCTGCTTGTTTTTCTGCTGAGTCTTTTGCCCATTGAATATTATAATAATCTTTAAATTCAGTTTTTCCTGTAATTCTATAATATTTAATACCAGTATGAACTCTAACACCATTATGTGCAATATATGGTTTTATATAATCATAATCAGCATCATAACCAATATCACGATAAAATTCACGGTAATTAAAGTCTCCTGGATATCCATTAATAGAACTCCAAACTTGTCTTGAAGACTCAATATCACGACCAAATGCTACTACACCTTGAGGTGAAACAATAGGTGCAAATGTACCATAAATAGGAGTAGGGTCTGCATATAAAATTCCGTGTGATTCTGTTATAATATATTCAATTCCAAATTCTCTTAAATATTTATCAGCTTCTGGTACATAACCACACTCTGGAAGCCAAATACCACGAGGTTTTCTTCCGAAATATCTTTCATATGTTTGTACCCCAACTGCAATCTGTGCTTTAACAGTTTTTTCATTAACATATAAAATAGGGAAATACCCGTGTGTTGCACCACAAGTAATAATTTCTAATTTTCCAATATCTTGGAAATGTTTAAAACCTTCTATTAAATTACATTTGTAAACATCTTTAAATAAATGAAGGTCATTAGAATATCTATCAAAATAATAATGTGATAGTTTATTTAATCTTTCGTCACCTGCTGTTCTTTTTATTTCTTTTTTTGATAGTTCTATCTGTCTTTTTAAATATTTAATATATTTTCTTTGTAATAATTTATTATCAAGCATTGAAAGTAGAGGAGGTGTCATTGACATTGTTATTCTAAAGTCAACACCTTCATCTACTAATTTTTGAAAATTAGTAAGTAATGGTATATATGTTTCTGAAATAGCTTCATAAAGCCAAGATTCCTCCAAATAATCATCACTTTCGGGGTGATGTATAAATGGAAGATGTGCGTGTAAAACAAAACTTACATAACCTTTTTTCTCTTGCATAATTTTAAACTCCTTTTTTTAGACAAATGGGGACACCCATTTTTTGTCTCATTTTTATTTGTCGATTTTTGTCTATTGTATAAACAAAAATAAGACACTGGAGACCCAAAAATATCCAGTGTCTCATTTTTATGAAGATGGGTGAGAAGAAGGGTTTTTTAAATCATAAATACCTTCTACATTTTCATCTTGGTAAATTTCTTTATATAAATCATAAATATCATAAATTTTGCCCATATTTGTAATAAATGATAGAGTATTTATTGGTTTTTCTGTAATAGTTCCTGTTTTTACGTTCTTAAAATAAACCATTTTTTGGTCTTTATTAAATAATATTCTATCATTTGGTGCTTGCATTTCATTTGATGTTGTAACATATATATAGTCATCAGTTAGTTTTTCTGTTTTTACAATAGGACGTCTACCAAGTTCTATTCTATAATCACATTTACTATCTGCTACGTGCAAATACCAGCTATTTGCAAAATCATTTATTTCAACTTCAAAACTATAACCCAAAGTATCATTATGAACTATCAAAACTGGTTTTGTATTATTGAAGAAATCTTCACCATAATGTTTTTCATAGTTTTTTCTATCTTCATCTGATATATCCCAATAAATAAATAGGGTAGAAGGTGTTTGGGCTAAAACTTTTACTACTGTTTGATTATAACGATATGGTAAGTCGTAATATTCTACTGGAACTACTTTTTCTTGTTTTTTTACAGCCTTTTTTCTTGTTGTTGTTTTCTTTGCTGCAGATGTCTTTTTAGCTGTTGTTTTTGCAACTTTTTTAGTAGTAGAACTTGTTTTTTTAGTAGTTTCTTTTTTTGTTGTAACTTTTTTTACAGGTTCTTTCTTTTTAGTAGTTGCCACAGCTTTTTTTCTTGTTGTTGTCTTTTTAACAGCAGTTTTTTCTGTATTATTAGTTTTTTTAGAAGTTGATTTTGTTGCTTTAGCTTTTTTTACTTCTTTTTCTTTATTATCTAATTCTATTTGTTCTTTTGTTCTTCTTGGCATTTTTATCCTCCTATGTAAATTCCTAAACTTTCCTTTATATATTATACTAAAATAAAAAGAAATTCAAGACTAAAAACAACTTTTTTAAAAAATAATAAAAAAATAATAAAACGTATAGTTAAAACTATACGCTAAATAACATCTTTTTTAGGTTCTCCTGGTTCTTCTAGAAGCTCTGGGTGGTTTAAATATCTTATAAAAGACCTAAAAGAAGAAGCATAATAATATCCGTCACAAATTCTTTCATCACCAACAAAAGCTATTGTAATACATTTTTCTTTTTTTATTTCATCATCTTCATAAATAAAACTTTTTTTCTTCTTTCCCATAGCAAAAAACATACTTGTTGTACCAAAATTATATAGATGATGATATATTGTATCTATTCCAAGTGAGCCTACATTTGTAAGAAAAGCTGAGGTGTGAAATGGGCTTGCATTTATTATAGCTCTTGGTAAAAGTCCGTGTTTATCTAAAAAGCTAAAAACCTTTACTGCAAACCTTACAAAACCTGTTGGTATTTTTGATAATGCTCCTGCCATATTATCTGTATTATTTGAAGTTTCTGTATCTTTATTTTGTTTTATTGTTTCTTCTAATTTATCTTTTATTTCAAAAATATTTTCTGTTCCGTCATATCTAATTTTTAAAGTAGTTTCTTGACCATTATCTGATAAACTTTTTTTAATTGCTAATGAAAGGTATATTCCGTCTCTTGCATATAACCTTCCGTTCATAGCAAACCTATTTAAAGAAGGGCGTTCTGCAATTATCCTAACAACTGTTGCATATATTATATCCATATATGATAATCTGATTCCTTCCTCTAATTTTTTTGCAATATAATCGTCCATAGCATTTAATACTATGTCTTGTTTAAAATAAACTTGTGAATCGTTTCTGGTTAGCATAACACTAGGTATTATCTTGAAAAATGGTGGTACATTTTTTATTTTTCTACCGTCTGACCTATATCCAAACATTTTAATTTCCCCTTTATTAATTTATATTAATTTAAAATATAAATAAAACTATTTTCATATATAATTTTATATTCTATTAAAGGAAAAAGTCAAGTGAAAGTTAAGAAAAATGTCGAAAAATGGAGAAAATAATAAGAAAAATAATAATGAAATTACTTGATTTAAGTATTACAATATAGTAAAATATTATTGTAAAATATAAAAATTAGGAAGTGTAAAAAGATGCAAGGAATAGGAATTGGTATTAGTGATTTTAAAAGCCTAAGACTAAGAAAGAATTATTTTATAGATAAAAGTTTGTATATAAAAGATATAATAGATAATCAATCAGGAGTTATATTAATAACAAGACCTCGTAGGTTTGGAAAAACTTTAAATATGAGTATGTTAAGATATTATTTTGATATAAAAGGGAAAGACAATAAAGAATTATTTAAAGATTTAAAAATAATGAAAGAAGATGAATA
>CALXEY010000103.1 GCA_944387455.1 uncultured Clostridia bacterium | reverse complement strand
GGCAGATGTAACAACTTTAATCTTCCCATTTCCAATGTCAAGTGTCAGAACGTTTAGCTTCGTATCAGGTGTTTTCTTTTCAATAGCAACTACTTTTGCTATAATCACACCTGAAATGTCTTTACCTTTTTCTTCAACACCTTCGACTTCTGCAGAAGAAATGGTAAAAATATCCCAAATCTTCAACCAATCAATTGGTGTATCAGAGGAAAGGTATCCTTTCAGCATATTGCATGAAATGAGCATAATCTTTGTCCTTTCCTATACAATGCCGAACTGGTCCAATTCCTCCAAATTACATGTATTGAATACTCGAATATCATTAATATGATACTTCATCATTGCTAGTCTTGTAAGACCAACTCCAAAGGCAAATCCAGAGTATTCATCAGGGTCGATATTACTAATTCTTAGCACATTTGGATGAACCATACCACAAGGGCAAAGTTCTAGCCAACCGCTCCCCTTACATGTTGGGCAACCTTCTCCACCACAAATTAGGCACTTAATGTCCAATTCGAACCCAGGCTCTACGAACGGGAAGTATCCAGGTCGTAATCTAACTTGAACATCCTGAGCAAAAATTTCACTCAAGATTGTCCGCATAACGTAAATCAGATTAGGTATAGATATATTCTTATCAATACACATACCTTCCAGCTGGAAGAATGTGTTCTCATGACAAGCATCTATATCTTCGTTTCTGAAACATCTACCTGGAGCTGCTATTCTAAGTGGAGCACCATATCTCTCCATTGCTCTAACTTGACAGGGAGAAGTATGAGTCCTCAACAACTTGTTTGAACCAAGCCAATATGTATCTTGCATATCACGTGCAGGATGCGATGCTGGTATATTAAGTGCATCAAAGTTATGATACTCATCTTCAATCTCTGGTCCAGAGACAATGGCGAACCCCATTTTTTGGAGAATATCGCATACCTCATTACCTACGATGGTAATTGGAGACAAACTTCCTCTTTCTTTATTAATTGGCATTGTTATATCAATGTCGAAACTACTTTCAGAAAGAATCTGTTCGCTCTTTGTTTTTAGTGCTTCTGCTATCTGCTTTTTGATTGCATTACACAACTTGCCAGTTTCTCTTCTCTCTTCAATCGGAAGATTCTTGAGCGAAGACATTACTTCAGAAATCTTGCTTTTTTTACCTAGATATTTACTTTTCAGCTGAGCAATTTCCGAAGGTTTCCGTGCATTTTCAATCTCTTTCAATGCACACTCTCTCAATTCGAACAAATTCTTATTCATAGTAGAAACTCCCTTCTATACAGAACTTGAATTGAAAAAGTCTAAATGATTTTCTTCCTCTTTCTTTCCTTTCTTTAGAATGTAGAAACATATATGTGCAATAGGTTTGAATTACAAACCTATATAACAAAGAAGTATGTGAATATTATATCATTTTTCTAGTATTATGTCAAACTTGTTCTGTAATCTTTTTAAATTAGTGCTTTTAAAGTTTTTCAAATTAACTTATATTTTATCATTTTCAATTTTATATGCTAATTCTAAAGCGAGTATTGGCACCTTAGTTTTTTTGTCAAAATTAGCCAATTGGGTTATACTTCTTTCTTCCCATTCTACAGAGTCTAGATTATCTCCTGCATAATAAAAAGTAAAATAATCTAAATTTTTATACTTACAAACTGCTGCTATTGAAGCACCTTCCATTTCTACACAAACTGCTCCTTTTCCTTGAAACATTTGAATTTTTTCTTTAGTTTCCCTATAAAAAGCATCAGTTGTCCAAGTAGCTCCCTCTTTGTAATCGAATTTATACTCTTTTAATATATTTTTAAATAAGTTTGTATATTTATTGTCTAAATTAATATATTCTGAATCTGGTAAATAATGATAACTTGTTCCTTCATCTCTATAAGCTCTATTGGGAATTATTATAGAACAATCTTCAATAGTTTTATCTAAAACTCCACAATTTCCAAAAATAATAAATGTATCTACACCATTAACATTTAAATCTTCAATATCATTACTTATCCAAGGACCACTAATTCCAGCCATAAACAATGTTATTTTCATATTTTTATATTTCAATATATAAACTGGTCGTTTTTCTGTCAATTCTCCAGCTTTTTCACATTTGAATTTTTTTACAATATCCTTTAATAAATACTCTGAAAAAACACCAACAGCTATATGTGGTAGTTCTATACTTGAATCACGAATTCCAGTAAGATTTTTTATACCTTGTGGTTTTATAAAACCCTCCTCATTGCTATAAAATATCATATTTTTTCCTCCTTCTATTAATTAAAAATCTTTATATTATTTTCATTAGTTAGTATATCATAAAATTATTAATTGTAAATCTCTAATTAGTCTTTTTTTATAGAATATAACCCATTATCTTTTCCATTTATTTTTAAAATGCTTTCTTATATATAATATGCTTTTTTCAAATAGCTTTATTATTATAATTGATCCATTTGTATCATCCTTTTCTATTTATTCTTTGCTCTACTCTTATACACATTGGCCTGATTTCTACATTGTGGACTACAGTATTCAGCTTTTAAATTTTGAGAAGCAAATGGTTTACCACAATGTTTACACATCTTAACTGTTTTTCTTTTAGTAGTTTCATTTAAAGCAAACATTGTATCTATTGCAAGTTTTAAAGAATTAAAATTCCATTCTAAAACAGGCTTATCTTCTTTGTTCTTTCCCATTAATATCTTACAAGCAATTTTTGATGGATTAAATTCTTTTATTCTAGTATCATATATTTGCTTTGTATAAGCATCCTGTACTTTGTTGTAATTTTCTATTGCTTCAAATGTTAAATACAATGTTCTAGCATAATGCATTATCCAAACTAAACACTCAGAATATGCTCTTGAAAAAACAACTGCATACTCTGCTGGTCTATCTATAAGAGCAAGTGGATTCATTTCGTTTTCAACTGATAAATCTAAAATCTCTCCTCTTGCATTTTTTTTCATAACAACTTTTTGTTTCTTTTTACACTTTAAAAATAATTCTATGTATTCATCTGTTGGTAATGTTTCTTTTTCGCTAACCAAATTACCACTTGGTAAATAAATTCTATTTTGCTTAACAATATCAGTATTTAATGGTAAATATGTTAATTCTCCTAATAAACCATACTTTTCTACAAACTCCATAATCTTTTTATTAGATTCTTCTATATCATTTTTTTCAACACATCTACCTATCATTAAAATATCTACTAATATGTCATCTGCTAAATCAAAGGGATCATACATAATAATCTTAGAATTTTCTTTTGGTGTAATATAGTGTTTTTCATCTATTTCCTTTATTTCATAACCATCATATCTAAACCAAAAAGTCCTGAAATTTCCTTCATTATCTTTTCTCATTTTCACTCTCCTAAAATTTTTTTAAAAAATTCATCTGTAACACTTGACAAATGTGAACTATTACTTTATAATGTAATTGCTACTTAATAGTAATTATTACATTTATTAATTGTTAAATACAATTAAGAT
>CALXEY010000102.1 GCA_944387455.1 uncultured Clostridia bacterium | reverse complement strand
AAATTCATTAAACTCACCTCAAAAAAATTATAGAATATTCTTTAAACGTGTATTGACTTTTACGCGTTATACGTGTACAATTAAATAAATTAATATAAGAGGTGAAAGAAAATGAAAAAAACAAATGAAAAAGGAATTACATTGGTTGCTTTAATAGTAACAATAATAGTTTTGCTTATTTTAGCAAGTATTTCAATTGCAATGTTAACAGGAGAAAATGGTATTTTAAATCAAGCAAAAAAGGCAAAAGAAGAAACAAATCAGGGAGAAGAAATAGAAAAAATTAAAATAGCCGTAATGGGAAGCTCTATTGATGAAAATGGTTTTAACTCAGTAATTGATGAAGAAAAATTAAAAAAAGAATTAACAAATCAATTAAGTGAAGAACCTAAAATTATATCAACTGGAGATGGAAGTTTTTTAGTAGAGTTTACTAAAAGTAAATATTATATAAATAAAAATAAAGATATAATTTCAGAAGAAAATATAGTAAAGATAGAAAACAAAGAACAATTAGAAGAATTTAGAGACGATGTAAATGCAGGAAATACATATAATGGTAAAGTAGTAATATTAACATCAGATATTTTTTTAGATATAACTAAAGAGTGGGAGCCAATAGGAAAATATCTAAATTCAAATACATCTATAAATGATGAAACCAATATTGCTTTTGAGGGAATATTTGATGGAGGTAATCATACAATACACGGGATCAAAATCACATCAAAGGAGAAAGGAAAAGGCTTTTTTGCTTTAATAAAAAATGCAACCATTAAAAATCTTATTATAGGTGAGGACTCCGAAATAAATGTAAGTACATCTTTTGGAAGTATAACTGGATATGCAAATATAGGTTCAAATATAGAAAATTGTGTTAATAAAGCAAATATAGTATCAAATTCAGGAAATATTGGTGGAATAGTAGGTACAATAACAGTTGATACTAATATAACTAATTGTTGTAATATAGGCAATATAAAAGCAAATACTACCGTTGGAGGAATAGCAGGAATTAGCGAAGCAAATATAGACAGTTGTTATAATACTGGAAATATAAATTCAGATACTACAAACGTAGGTGGAATAGTTGGAACAAATCAAAAAAGGATTACAAATTGTTATAATATGGGAAATATAACCGGGACAGGTACAAATATAGGCGGAATTGTTGGTTTAGGGCAAGGAGATACTATTATAGAAAATACATATTCAAAAGGAATTATTACAACAGGAAGATATGGTGGTGGAATAGTAGGCTTTAAAGAAAGTGGGATAGTAAGAAATTCATATTTCTTAGAAAATACAATAAATGGTAGTAATGGAATAATAAATGATGGAGAAAGTCCAAAAAAGGAAGAAGAACTAAAAAATATTTATAATTTATTAGGAAATAATTTTTCACAAGATAAAGATAATATAAATAATGGTTATCCAATTTTAAAATGGCAAACAAATACTAGTCTTTAAAGGCTAGTTTTTTTGTAAATAAAATCAAAAAATAATATTTTTTTTTGATAAGGGAAGGATTTATGTAAAATACGTCGAATAATATAAGTGTGTAAAAAGAAATAATTTGTAGAAAGTGAGGTAAAAATGCCAAGATATAGTGATGAAACAATTGAAGAAGTAAGACAAGCTAATGATATTGTAGATGTAATTTCACAGTATGTGCATTTAAAAAGAAGTGGAAGAAATTTCTTTGGACTATGTCCATTTCATAATGAAAAATCACCTTCTTTTTCTGTCTCACCAGATAAACAAATATTTCACTGCTTCGGATGTGGAGTAGGAGGCAATGTTTTTACATTTCTAACTAAAATAGAAGGAATTAATTTTGTAGAGGCAGTACAAACTTTAGCAGAAAGAGCAAATATACAATTGCCAACATTTGAAAACAATGTGGATAAAGTAAAAGAAGAACTAAAGGCAAAAGTATATAAAGTAAATGAATTTACAGCAGGGTATTACCACGAAAATCTATATAAACCAACTGCCAAACTAGCACAAGAATATGTAAAAAAGAGACAGCTTAGTAATGAAACATTAAAATCATTTAGAATAGGTTTTTCAGGAAAATTTAATGAATTATACCAAGCATTAAAAAAAGAGGGGTTTGAAGACCAAGAAATATTAGAATCAGGCTTAGTAAATAAAAATGAAAATGGTACATATATAGATAGATATAGAAATAGACTAATGTTTCCAATATGTGACGGTCGAGGTAGAGTAATAGCATTTGGTGGTAGAGTTTTAGATGATTCAAAACCTAAATATATAAATTCTCCTGAAAATATAGTGTTTAGTAAAGGAAGAAATCTATTTGGACTGAATGTAGCAAAAAGATCAGAAGAAATAAAAAAGAAACTATTAATTGTAGAAGGTTATATGGACGTAATATCACTTCATCAAAGAGGAATAAAAAATGTAGTTGCGCCTCTAGGAACAGCTTTAACACAACAGCAAGGGTGGCTACTTAGAAGAACGTCAGAACAAATAATATTAAGTTTTGATTCAGATGAAGCAGGTTTAAATGCTAAAATTAGAGCAATAGATATATTACAAAATATGGGTTGTGATATCAGAGTATTAATGCTAGAAGGTGCAAAAGATCCAGATGAATTTATAGTAAAATATGGTAATGCCAGATTTAAAAACGCAGTAGATAAGGCACTTTCAATAGTGGAATTTAAAGTAAGATTACTAAAAAGAAATTTAGACTTAAATAATACGAGTGATAAAATAAAATTCTTAAATGAAATCGCAAAATTAATTTCAAAAATAGACAATAATATAGAAAAAGAAGTTTATATTGAAAAAATTGCAAAAGAATATGAAATATCAAAAGAAGCAATATATGCTGAAGTAAACAAATTATCATATGATAAAAACCAAAGTGAGAAAATTCTAGAAAAACCAAAACCAGTTGTAAGACACATAAAAGAAGCTAGAGAACAAGTTCCAGAAACAATTAAAAGAAGGGAAAATACAGTACTTGCAATATTATTAAATGGAGATTTGAATATTTTCCAAATAATAAAACAAAATATAAAATTAGAAGATTTTAAAGATGAAACAAATAAAGAAATTGCAAAAAAACTGTATGAAGAATTTGAAAAGGGAAATAGTAATATAAATGGAATAATAGATACTTTGGGAGAAGAAGAACAAAATCATATAACAGAAATTTTAGCTGATGATTATGAAATAGATGATGTAGAAAAAGCTATAGATGATGTTATAAGAGCATATGATAAAGATAGACTAAATGAAAGAAAGTTTAAAATTTTGGAATTGCTAGAAAGTAGCGAAATTCCACAAGAAGAAAAAGGTAAATTGGGAAAAGAGCTAAGTGATATAATAGTCAGATTAGCAAAAATGAAATAGGGGTGAAAGATTAAAATGGCAAAGAAAAAAGATGAAGAATTAAAAAAGGAAGAAGAAACAAAGAAAAAAACAACTAAAAAAGTAGTAAAAAAAGAAGAAAAAGTAGAAGTAGAAAAAGCTAAAAAAGAAACTAAAGCAAAAAAAGAAACAAGTAAAAAAGAAGAAAAACCAGTAAAGAAAGAAGAAAGCAAAGAAAAAGATTCAAAAACAAAAAAAGCAGAAAAAGAAGCTAAAGTAGAAGAACCAGTAGTAGAAGAA
>CALXEY010000101.1 GCA_944387455.1 uncultured Clostridia bacterium | reverse complement strand
CAAATCAGGTTACATAACTACAATTTTTGTACATTCTTATATTTGATTTTTTATTCATTTATATATTGACATTTATAATTACCAGTGTTAACATATCCAAAATATAATGTAATAGATATAAATAAATATACGATAGATTTCTTATTAGAAAAGAGAACAGGAATAGCACTAGAGATGGCATTTGAGAAGATAAGGAATAAGAGAGATTTATATTATATAATAAAAAAGCTAAAAGGATTTAAGAAAGTAAATTATTGGGAAAGAAGAGCAATGGGATATATAGTAAGAGGAATAGAAGGAATATTACCATGGCTAACAGAAAAATTAACAGGAAAAGAAATACAAAAGTTAAAAAAAGAAATGATAAGTATATTAAAGAAAGAAGGTGATTATATGTCAAACTTTGAGGAAGCATTTAAAAAAATAATAGATGAAGAAGCAGAAAAGAGGATGAGACAAGGAATTAAACAAGGAGTAAAGCAAGGAGTTAAACAAGGAATTGAACAAGGTCTTAAGCAAGGGATAATACAAGTAGCAAAACAGATGATAAAAAATAATGTATCAGATGAAATAATAACAAAGAGTACAAATTTAAGTAAAAAAGAAATAGAAGAATTAAAACTACAAGTGGTATAGATAGTGAAATTATTTTAAAATAAAAATGAATAAAAAATGGAAAATAAAGGAAGGATTATATGTCAAACTTTGAGGAAGCATTTAAAAAGATAGTAGATGAAGAAGCAGAAAAGAGGATGAGACAAGGAATTAAACAAGGAATAATACAAGTAGCAAAACAGAAGATAAAAAATAATTTTACTGAAGAACAAATAGAACTTACAACAAATTTAAGTAAAAAAGAAATAGAAAAACTAAAATTACAAGTGGTATAAAAATAGACAAGCATTAGCTTGCCTATCTAGTAACTTTTTTGTTATCTTGTAAATCTGTGTTTTCTGTCTGTTGTTCTTGATTTTCACTATCAATAGCCTTTTTCATATTTTGTTTAGCTTTTAAATTATCTTTAGCAACAGTCATTAAAAGTTTAATTCTATTAGTTTGGTTAGCCTCACTAGCACCTGGGTCATAGTCTATAGGTGAAATATTAGCCTCTGGAAATTTACTTCTAATAGTTTTAATAACACCCTTACCAACTACGTGGTTTGGAAGGCAAGCGAATGGTTGAACACAAACAATATTTGGAATATCATTTTCTATACATTCAATCATTTCAGCAGTTAGGAACCAACCTTCGCCTGTTTGATTACCAATAGATAAAATATCTTTAACTTTATCTTCCAAATGCCAAATATCACAAGGTTGTAAATATCCCTTTTTAGAATTAGCTAAGGCTATTTTTACATCTTTTTCTAAAATATCAATAAGTTTAATTGCAACTTTGCTAATTTTAGAAGAAGTCTTATTTGTATTTAATAATTTGTTAAAAGTAATTTTATGTGTTGCCATAAATTTAACAAATCCCATAAAATCAGGTAAAACAACTTCTGCTCCTTCTTTTTCTAATATATTTGCAACAAAATTATTACCAAATGGGTGGTATTTAATTAAAACTTCACCAACAATACCAACTTTAGGTTTTTCTACTGATGTATCAAGTTCTATTTTTTCAAAATCATTTACAATATCATAAATACTTTGTTTAAACTCTTTATTACTTGATTTTGTAAGTAATTTCTTACATTTATTCATCCAAGTATCAAATAAAGCTTGGGACTCACCTTTATGTACTTCATAAGCCCTGTTTTTAGTTAACATTTTTTGTAAAAGATCTGCATAAATTACAGTTTTAAACAATCTCTCAATAAAAGGAACTGTAAGTTTAAAACCAGGCATTTTTTCCATACCAACAAAGTTTAGAGAAATTACTGGTACATTTGGAAAACCTGCATCTTTTAAAGCCTTTCTAATAAAACCAATATAATTAGTAGCTCTACAACCACCACCTGTTTGTGAGATAATTAAAGCAGTTTTATTAACATCATATTTACCAGATTGAAGAGCTTCAATCATCTGACCTGTAACTAAAATAGAAGGATAGCAAGCATCATTATTTACGTATTTTAAACCTGTATCAACTGTTTTTTGTGAACAATCTCTTAAAAGTTCTACATTATAGCCAGAAGCTCTTGCAGCAGTTTCTAATAATTCAAAATGTATAGGTGCCATTTGTGGGAATAAAATAGTATATTCCTTTTTCATTTCTTTAGTAAATATCTTTTTATGAATTCCGTAGTCTCCGTCACCTTTTTCTTCGTTCTTTTCTTGCTCACGTTTTTTCATACTAGCAATAAGTGAACGAATACGAATACGAACAGCACCTAAATTATTTACTTCATCTATTTTAATTAAAGTATACATTTTATTATAACTAGAAAGTATTTCTTCTACTTCATCAGTTGTAACAGCATCAACACCACAACCAAAAGAATTTAATTGTACAAGTTCTAAACAGTCGTGTTTACCAACAAAATCTGCTGCAGCATATAATCTTGCGTGATATACCCATTGGTCTACAACTCTTAAAGGTCTTTTTGCCTCTGTTTTATCAGAAACACTGTCTTCTGTTAAAACACATAAACCAAGAGATGTAATTAAAGTGTCAATTCCGTGATTAATTTCAGGGTCTACGTGGTAAGGACGACCAGCTAAAACTATACCTTTTAAATTATTTTCTTCTATATATTTAACAGTTTCGCTACCTTTTCTTCTAATATCTGCTTTGCATTTTTGATATTCTTCTTCTGCTTTTTCTGCTGCTTCATTTAACTCAGCTTTTGTAAAATTATATTCTTTAAATTCATCAAGTTCTAATATCTTTTTAACAAGGTTTTTCTTATCTAAAGGTAAAAATGGGTTAATAAACTTAACACTTGGATCTTTTAAACCTTCAACATTATTTCTTAAAACTTCTGAATAAGAAATAACAATAGGGCAGTTATAATGGTTATCAGCTTTTTCATATTCTTTTCTTGAATATGGAATACAAGGGTAGAAAATAGTTTTAATACCTTGTTCTAACAAACTTTCAATATGTCCGTGAGAAAGTTTTGCAGGGTAGCAAACAGATTCAGAAGGCATAGACTCCATACCTTTTTCATATGTTGCACGTGTACTTTTTTCAGATAAGATAACCCTAAAACCTAAACTTGTTAAAAAAGTAAACCAAAATGGATAATCTTCATACATATTCAAAACTCTTGGAATACCAATAGTTCCTCTTGTTGCATATTGCTCTTCTAAAGGTGCGTAATCAAAAATTCGTTGATATTTATATTGAACAAGATTAGGTAAGTTTTTCTTTTTAGTAATAGCTCCAGCACCTCTTTCACAACGGTTACCAGAAACGTGTATTTGTCCATTACTAAATTTATTTATAGTTAATTTACAATGGTTTTCACAAATACCACAACGAGTATGTGTAACTTTAATTTCTAATTTATCCAACTCGTCTTCTTTCAAAATAGTAGACTTATACTCCATATCCATATTTGTTTCATATTGTTCTTTAGAAAGTAAAGCCATACCATATGCACCCATTAGCCCTGCAATATCTGGTCTTATTACATTTTTACCAACAATAAGTTCAAATGCACGAAGAACAGCATCATTATAAAAAGTTCCACCTTGTACTACAATATGGTCTCCTAA
>CALXEY010000100.1 GCA_944387455.1 uncultured Clostridia bacterium | reverse complement strand
CAATTTGAAAAAAGTACCTAAAAATCCAAAGTTTTTTCAAAATTTTGAAAAAACTTTGGATTAATTTTAACTATTTATCAATACAACCAATAATCAATTCTACCCCATCACAAAACCCATTCCTATAATACTTCTCATTCCAATAGCAGATATAATCCATAAAATTCTTGTCAAGTCGATCTAATTGACTTTTTACATATTTTTGATTTTGTTTAGGAACATTCTTTAAAATATTTTCAGCAATCTCATCAAAATAAATATAATGTTTTCTATCTTCATCAGTAAGTCTACCTAAAACAGTTTCCTCTCTAAAATCTAACCAATCTTTTAAAATATCATCATTAACTTCTCTAAAATTATTCATAATCTAAATCCTCCAAAAATTAAAATTTTTATTAATAAAATTATCTTTTACAAGAGCCTAAAATAATAGAACAGACGTACTATATGAATTGGGTAAAAATTGGGTAAAATCTTCTCAAAAAATGCCATAAAAATGCACAAATGTTCTTTAAATAAAAACTCTTGTAAATACTGAAATACCAACAAAAACTCTAATTTTCACAAAACCACAAAAACAGGTCAAACCTCGCTCATAACCCGAAGGTCAAATTAATATAAAAATGGAAAGCAATAAATATAGTTTTATATTTTAATGCTTTCTATAATACATACCTTGATACAAATTATTTTCTTTAAGATATTTATCTAAGCCATTTAAAATCCATTTTTTATGTAAGTTCCAACTAGGAGAAACTAATAAGTTTTTAGGAGCATCACCAGAAATTCTATGAATAACAATGTTTGGTGTTATATGTGTTAAAACATAAGCACAAGCTTCTAAATATTGATCTAAGCTTATAGGAGTATATTTTCCTGTTTTATATAATTCTTCTAATTTAGTATTTTTAACCACATAACAAGAATGAATTTTTAAACCTTGAATATTATGCTTATTTAAAAAATCAACAGTAACTTTAATATCATCTAAGTAATTATTATCTTTACAAGGAAGACCAATCATTATATGTGTTACAACATCTATATTGTATTTATTTAAAATAGAAACAGCATTTGTAAAATCTTCATTTGAATAACAACGGTTAATTAAAACACCAGTTTGCTCATTGGCAGTCTGAAGACCAAGTTCAACACATATATAATATTTATCAGAATAACTTTTTAAGAGTTTAGCAATATCTTCATTTATACAATCTGGACGTGTAGCAATTTCTAAGCCAACAATTCTATCATTAATTAAAGCAGAGTCATATTTTAACTTTAAGTTTTCCAATGTATCATAAGTATTAGTAAAATTTTGAAAATATACAATAAATTTATTTGCTCTTTCAGCTTTGTAACTGTTAAAATAATCTATTACTTGGTTAGAGATAAATTCTACATTATTTTTTGAGATATTTGTTTTATTACTTTTAATGTGTTCACCAGAGCCTTTTTCACTACAAAATATACAACCACCAAAACCTTTTGTACCATCACGATTAGGGCAAGTAAAATTACCGTCAATACAAATTTTTAATGTACGCTCACCAAATTTTTCTTTTAAATATTTATTTAAATGTTTATATCTTTCTATATTCTCCATAATGACTAAATTATACCAAAAAACTAATATGTTTTCAAATTCTAAAAAAGCAAAATCAAATAATAAAAATTTGTATAAAATTGAAATATAAGGCAACCGCAATCTCATTGGCTTTAGACGGTGGGGCAAGGTTGCCAAAAATAGATTTTTTGTGTTATACTATCGGTATGAATACATGGAAATCAAAAAATAGGCAAAAATATTTACTGCAATATCATATCATTTTTGTATGTAAATATAGAAAAAACTGCTTATATCAAAACAAATATCAGATGATATAAAACAGTTTTCTCATGAGATATGTCAAAAACATAAAGTTATTATTAGATATATGGAAACAGACAAAGACCATATACACTATATGATAGAAGCAGAACCAATGATGTCCGTTAGTAAAATTGTAAATCTTATAAAAAGTTATACAACATACCATATTTGGAGGAAATATACAAATTATTTGCGAAAACAATTCTGGAGGGAACATACATTTTGGAAAGAAGGATATTTTGCATATAGCGTAGGAAATGTTTCAGAAGAAATGCTAAGAAAATATATAGAAAATCAAGGTTAGAAAAAAGGTGGTGACAGTTAAAATGTTAAAAGCATATAAATATAGAATATATCCCAATAATGAGCAGAAAGAACAGATAGCAAAAACATTTGGCTGTTGCCGTTTTGTTTATAATCAAACATTATCATATCGAAAAGAAAGTTATGAGAAAGAGAAAAAGTCTATCAGTAAAATACACTGCAACAATTACTGTAACAGAAAATTAAAGAAAGAATATGAATGGCTAAAGGAAGTGGATAAGTTTGCTTTGACTAATGCAATATATAATATGGATACTGCCTATCAGAAATTTTTCAGAGAAAATGCAGGGTATCCGAAGTTTAAAAGTAAGCATGATAATCATAAATCATATACAACCAATTATACGAATGGGAATATAGTTGTAGATTATGAAAGTGGAAAAATAAAACTACCAAAATTAAAGAAAGTAAAAGCAAAACTGCATAGAAAATTTAGTGGTCAGATAAAATCAGCGACAGTGTTACAAGTTCCAAGTGGGAAATATTATGTGTCAATACTGGTAGAAACAGAGCATGAAGAAATACCACACACAAAACAAAATATAGGACTAGATTTAGGAATAAAGGATTTATGCATTACATCAGAAGGAGAGAAATATGAAAATCCAAAGACAATAAATAAATATGAGAAAAAACTTACAAAGTTGCAAAGACAATTAGCACATAAGAAAAAAGGTAGAAGTAATTACCAAAAGAAGAAAAAAGAAATAGCAATATGCTATGAGAAAATTCGAAACATAAGAAAAATAATATATTACAATTGGAATTTCAAAATATTAAGTTAATGTAGATAACTAAAAAATCTACATTAATTTTTTTCAAACTTTGAGTCTAAATTACTAAAAAAATCTTGACATTAAAAGTATTTGGGAATATACTAAGTTTGTAAAAAAATAATAAAAAATTTTAAAAAAGGAGGCTAAATGAAAATGAGTAACATGATAGAAATTAGATGGCATGGTAGAGGTGGACAAGGTGCAAAAACAGCTTCTTTACTATTAGCAGATGCGGCATTTAACACTGGAAAATATATTCAAGGATTTCCAGAATATGGACCAGAAAGAATGGGAGCACCAATTACAGCATATAACAGAATAAGTGATGAACCAATTACAATTCATAGCAATATTTATTATCCAGATTATGTTGTAGTTGTAGATGATACCTTACTAGAGTCAGTTGATGTAACATCAGGACTAAAAGAAGATGGAGCAATATTAATAAATACAACAAAACCAGCAGAAGTATTAAGAAAAGAATTGAAAGGATATAAAGGAGATATTTATACACTAGATGCAAGAAAAATATCATTAGAAACATTAGGAAAATATTTCCCAAATACTCCAATGCTAGCTGGAATAGTAAAAATAAGTAAAATAATGACAGACGAAGAGTTAATAGAAGATATGAAAGGATCATTTAAACATAAATTTGCAAAAAAACCAGAAGTAATAGAAGGAAATATGAAAGC
>CALXEY010000099.1 GCA_944387455.1 uncultured Clostridia bacterium | reverse complement strand
TTTGGTACTTTCGTACCGCTTTGGTTTTTCTCTAAAGGATTTTTTGTTTATTTTTCAATGTACTTTTTATGTTCCCTTTTTGGTTGGAACGTTTTGCATTATACTATACCTTTTTTATTTTGTCAACACTTTTTCGACAATTTTTTTAAAAAACTTTTTTACCTTTAAAAAGGGCAAAATAAAAAACTAGTAATTGCTGTTTTTATTCTATTCTTTAAGTGATTTTTATTACTAATTCTTACGTTTTTTCTTCTTATATTTTTGTCTGTTGCTAGGTACTATTTAATAATAACACCTTTAATAATAAAAGTCAATAGATTTTTTAAAAAATTTTAAAATATTTTTTCATTTTTTCTTTTGTCTTTATAGGCGTCATCAAATGCATATTTATAATACCATTTTAAAGTTCTTATGTCAATACTTTTTCAAACTTTTTTCAGATTTCTACAAGTATAATATCATCTCCAATACATTTAACATTTTTCCAAGGGATAACAATATTATTACTTTGTGTAAAAAGATTAATTAATTTATTACTTCCTGGAACAATAATATGCGTTATAACACCTGTTTCCAAATCTGCACAAACATCTTGAACATATCCAAGTCTTTTCCCGTCTGTTATATTAATTACCTCTTTATGCTTAAAATCTAAACCTTTATCACCCATTTAAAATCTCCTCTTATTATATATATGATAGAAAAATAAAAATAGTCAAAAAAATTTGACTATTTATAAAATCTTTTTATATGTTCTATAGCAGTTTTTTCAAGTCTAGATACCTGTGCTTGTGATATTCCTATTTCATCTGCAACTTCCATTTGTGTTTTTCCGTCAAAAAACCTTTTAGTTACAATCATTTTTTCTTTTTTATTTAGTTTATTTAATGCTCCTTCTATTGTCATCTTCTCTGTCCAATGCTCATCTGTATTTTTACTATCTCTTATTTGATCAATAATATAAATATTTTCTGTTCCGTCATTATAAATAGGTTCTTGTAATGATACTGGGTCTTGAATAGCATCTATTGAAAAGCCAATTTCTTCTTTTTCTACTCCAAGCTCTTTTGCAATTTCCTCAATCTTGGGTTCTTTTCCATTTTCTTTTAAATATCTTTCTTTAAATTGTATAACTTTATATGCTAAATCTCTTACAGACCTACTTACTCTGATACTATTATTGTCTCTTAAATATCTTTTAACCTCTCCTATTATCATAGGAACAGCATACGTACTAAACTGAACATTTTGGCTTAAATCAAAATTATCAATTGCTTTTATTAAACCAACACAACCTACTTGGAATAAATCATCTGCTGATTCTCCTCTACCGCAAAACCTTTGTATTACACTTAAAACTAATCTTAAATTTCCGTTTATAAATTTATTTCTTGCATCTTCATCTCCTGCTTTTATTTTTACAAATAGTTCTTCTTTTTCTTCTTTACTTAATAATGGTAATTTTGATGTATTAACTCCACAAATCTCTACCTTATTATTTCGCAAAAGAAAAACCTCCTTTGAATTTACTTATATAAAGTATTTCCAAATTTGGTTTTTTTATACAAAAATACTCATCCAATCTTACTTGATATTTCTTTTTTCATTTTATTTATTATCTTTTTTTCTAATCTAGATATATAACTTTGTGAAATTCCGGAGTTCGTCTGCAACTTCTTTTTGAGTTTTTTCTTTTCCTGTTTTAAAACCAAACCTCATCTCCATTATATCTTTTTCTCTTTCCTTAAGTTTAGATATTGAATCTTTTAATAATAATTTATCTACTTCATCTTCCAAATTTCTAGAAGTTATATCTGCTTCTGTTCCTAATATATCAGATAGTAAAAGTTCATTTCCGTCTCTATCTTTATTTAAAGGTTCATCTATCGACACTTCACTTTTTGTTCTATTATTTTTTCTTAAGTACATCAAGATTTCATTTTCTATACATCTTGAAGCATATGTAGCAAGTTTTATATTCTTATCACTATTAAATGTATTTACACCTTTCATCAAACCTATTGTTCCAATTGATATTAAATCTTCTATTCCAATTCCTGTATTTTCAAACTTTTTTGCAATATAAACTACTAATCTTAAATTTCTTTCTACTAATATTTGCCTTGCTTCTAAATTATTCTCTTCAGATAATTTTTTTATGTATTTTTCTTCTTCATCTGGCGGTAATGGTGGCGGAAGTGTTTGACTTCCTGCTATGTAAAATATCGGCAAATATTCTATTTCGTTATCTTCATTTATATATCTTGCACATATTGTATTTATTTTATTTCTAACATAATCTAATATTTTCATATAAAGCTTTCATCTCCTTTTGCATATGTTTCTTTAAACAAATTCCATACCAATTATTGCTCTATATTCACCTTTTTTAGTTAATGATTTATCATAAATTCCTAAAATTATATTTTCTTTTTCGATTTTTTCTTTTTCTTCTCCTTTTAAAATTATTAATTTTTTTGCTTTAATTCCTAATAGTATGCCATTTTGTTTTCCAAGTGATGAATATGGTATTAATTTTAGTTTTGAAACATATTTATTTTTAATCTCTTCTGGTATTTCTTTAAAATCACCTCCTATTATTTCTTCTAGATGATTTAATATTTCTTTTGGTATTACATCATATAAAAGCGTACGTTCTATGACCACAACAGGCGTATTTGTTATTGGTTCTTTAAGCATATTTCCTGTATCTATTAATGCGTTTGTACTTATTTTTTTATCTTCTATTTCTACTGTAATTTCACAAATTAAATCTTTTTTACTTATTTTACTTTTAATTATTTTAAATGCTGTGATTATAATTACAAATGCAACTATTGCTCCCAATATTACTGTTTTTAATGGATATGTACCTAAAAATAAGCCATTTTTCATAATTATTTCTTGTGGTTTTACTATATAAATTAATGAAAATGCAACCCCTCCAAATACAAATGATGTTAAATAGAAAAATAATAATTCTTTCCACATTTTTTTCAATGTCTGTGGATAATATGCAATATAAACTATCATAATTGATAAAATGATTTTTAATATAAAACTTGAATATATTTCAAGTATCCCCATATATCCTATTATTGTATATATCGCACCTAACAAACTCCCTATTATTAGTCTTATATGTTTAATCTTTATTTTTAATATAAGCCCTGTTGCTAGTAAAATAATATAATTCATTATTAGATTTTCTATTAACACCACATCTATATAAATGGTCATACAATCACCTGCTATAATATTCTACTATTTTTATTTTAAAAAATTTGTCTTTTCTTATGTGCGAAAAAAAGAAATAATCGAGCATTTTCGATTATTTCTTTTATAATAAATATTTATTTTTATTATTCTTTTTTAATGATATTATTTTCTGTCTTTTATTGTTAGTTTTTATTTCTATTCTTTCTTAAGAAAGCTGGTATATCTAAATCATTTGATGATGAACTTGTTTCGTGACTTGCTGGTATTGAGTTTACTTTCTTTTCCCAAGTTTTTGATACTATATTATCTACACCTATACTTGAAATTGGTTCATTTTTTTCAAAACCTGTAGCAATTACTGTTATTCTTATTTCATCACCCATTGTCTCATCTGTTACTGTACCAAATATAATATTTGCTTCTGGATCAACACTTCTTTGTACTAATTCTGCTGCTGTATTTACTTCGTGTAAACCTAAATTATCTCCACCTGTGATATTTATAATAACTCCTTTTGCTCCTTCTATTGATGTTTCAAGTAATGGACTTTGTATTGCTTCTTTTGCTGCATC
>CALXEY010000098.1 GCA_944387455.1 uncultured Clostridia bacterium | reverse complement strand
AAAGTAAATATAGGTTGTGTATATCCAAAAATACAAGATACAGAAATGCAAATAAGAGGAAGAGATTTAGGAACAGGGCTTCCAAATACAGTAACAATAAAATCAAGTGAAATGTTAGAAGCATTAATAGAGCCAGCAATGATGATAGTAGAAGCAGTACACGGAGTTTTAGAAAGAACACCACCAGAACTTGCAGCAGATATAAGTGATAAAGGAATATATATGACAGGTGGAGGAGCTCTTTTAGACGGCCTAGATAAATTATTACAAGAAAAGACAGGAATAAATGTAATGATAGCACAAGACACAGTATCTTGTGTAGCATTAGGAACAGGAAAGGCATTAGACAATTTAGATGTCTTAGACGGAACACCAAGAAGATAATAAAAATAAAAAAATAAATGCCACATAGTTATTCTATGTGGTATAATATTGTATAAAAAAGGAGAAAATTTTAAAGATGAGAAGAGTAGCTTTTATAACATTAGGTTGTAAAGTAAATCAATATGAAACAAACGCAATGGCACAAGAATTTATAGAAAAAGGATACAAAATAGTAGAACATACAGAAGTAGCAGATATATATGTAATAAATACTTGTACAGTAACAAATATGTCTGATAGAAAATCAAGACAAATGTTAAGGAGAGTAAAAGAATTAAATAAAGAAGCAATAATAGTAGCTTGCGGTTGTTATGTACAAGTAGCAAAAGAAGAAGTAGAAAAAATAGAAGAAGTAGACCTAATACTTGGGAATAATGAAAAAAAGAATATAGTAGAACTTGTAGAAAAATTCCAAAATGAAAAAATAGGAAAAGAGAAAAAAAGTGAATTAGAAGAAGTAGAAGATGTAATGCATAAAAAAGACTTTGTAGAATTTGGAAATGTAGTCTATACAGAAAAAACAAGAGCAGTAATAAAAGTACAAGACGGGTGTGATAGATTTTGTTCATATTGTATAATACCATATGCACGAGGAAGAGTAAGAAGTAGAAAACCAGAAAATGTAATATCAGAAATAGAAAAAATATCGAAAAAAGGAATAAAAGAAGTAGTAATAACAGGAATACATATAGCATCATATGGAAAAGATTTTAAGGAAGAATACAGATTAATAGACTTATTAGAAGAAATAAACAAAATAGACGGAATAGAAAGAATAGAATTAGGCTCAATAGAACCACTATTAATAACAGAAGAATTTGTTAAAAGGTTAAAAAAACTAGAAAAAATATGTCATCATTTTCACTTATCTTTGCAAAGTGGTTGTAATGAAACATTAAAAAGAATGAATAGAAGATATAGCATAGAAGAATTTAAAAATATTGTAGATTTACTTAAGAAAAATTATGAAGATGTAAATTTAACAACAGATATAATAGTAGGTTTCCCAGGAGAAACAGAAGAAGAATTTAACAAAACATATGAATTTTTAAAAGAAATAAAATTCTATAAAATGCATATATTTAAATACTCACAAAGAAAAGGAACAAAAGCAGCTGTAATGAAAGGGCAAATAGACGGAAATAAAAAAGAAGAAAGAAGTAGAAAATTAATAGAATTATCAGATAAAAATGAAGAAGAATATAATAAAAAATATGTAGGAAAAGAAGTTGAAGTATTGTGGGAAGAAGAAAAAGAAGGCTTTTATAAAGGGCATACAAAAAATTACATATTAGCATATTTGAAGGTAGATAATGAAATAAAAAAAGAAGTAGAAGAGAGAAAGAAACATTTAGAAAATACAATAACAAAAGCAAAATGTATAGAAGCAAAAAAAGACCATATATTGGTAGAATTGTAAAAATGTAACAATATTGTAATAATTGTGTAACAAAGATTTAATATGAAAAAAATCAAAAAATCTTGAAAAATAAAAAAAAATATAGTATAAATAAAATAACGAAAATAAAGTAAAAGTGTATAAAACACAAAGGAGGAAGAAAAAATGGCAGATTTAGGTGAAGAAAATAAAGTATCAGGAGTATTTGGTGGAGTAGAGTTCAATAACAATGAAAATCAAAATAATGTAGTAAATACAAATGGAGATGTAGAAAACATAGAAAATGCAGGAACAATAAGAAATACAAATTTACCTGTAAAACACGGTTTCTGGAATAAATTCAAAGCATTCTGGTTACAAGATATTGATTGGAACAGAGAAATAAAAGTAGAACTTACACCATATCAACAAAAAGTAGAAGATGAAATCAACGAATTTTTACACCAAGAAATTACTTGGGAAAAAGTACACGACTTTTTATTCCAAGAAATATCTTTTAAAAGAAAATAGGGACGTTTCTTTTGCGACCTTTTAGTCGCATTCGGGACACATCTTTAAAATTAAATTTTGTAAATTAGTTAAAAAGTATAGCAAAATATATTTATTTGTGCTATACTTTTTGTGTTGAGGGAATAATGTTGCAAATCTTAATAGGGGCATAATAAAAGGGATAAATTGAAATGATAAAATCAAAAGAAAGAAAGGAGAAATTTATTATGTCCCGTGTGGCGAGAGTTAAAAGTTCTACAAAGGTATATCATGTGATTTTAAGAGGAAATGGAAAGCAAGATATATTTTTAGACGATGAAGACAAAGGAAAATTTTTAAAAGAAATCAAAAATACAAAAGAAAAATATGGATATGAATTATATAGCTATTGTTTATTGACAAATCATGTTCATTTAGTTATGTTTGATAAAGAAGAAAATTTATCAAAAATTATGCAAAGTTTAGCAGTTACATATTCATCATATTTTTCAAAGAAATATGAAAAAGTAGGTCATTTATTTCAGAACAGATTTTTAAGCAAGCCGGTGGAGACAAGAGAATATCTTATGCAAGTATGTAGGTATATTCACCAAAACCCAGTAAAAGCAGGAATATCAAAAGTTGATGACTATAAGTGGAGTAGTTATAAAGAATACATAGGCGAAGAAAAGGTGGTAAGTACAAAAATAGTATTATCATTATTTGGAAATAGTAAAGAAGAAGCGATTGACAACTTTAGAAAATTCCATAATGATAATAAAGAAGATATAAATGATGAATACGAATATGAAATAGTAACTAAATTTACAGATGAAAAAGCAAAAACGAAAATAAAAGAAATACTTAAAATGGAAAAATTAAAAGAAATTAATAATTTTAATGTGAAATTAAGAAATGAGAAGATAAGAAAGTTAAGAAAATTAAAAGGCGTGTCAATGGCACAAATGGCGAGGTTATTTGAAATAGATAAAAAGGTAATAGAAAAATTGATGAAAGGAGGAGAGTAAGATGTGTCCCAAATGCGACTAAAAGGTCGCAAAGGAAACGTCCCCATTATGAAAAGTAAAACAGTTTTTGTATGTAATGAGTGTGGTTATGAATCTGCTAAGTGGATGGGTAAATGCCCTGCTTGTAATAGTTGGAATAGTTTTTATGAACAAAAAGTTGTCGAGACTAAGAGTAAAGGGCTTTCTCAATCTGATGGTAAAACAGTAATCCCACAAAGTTTAAATTCTTATGAAGCAAAGGAAACAATTAGAACTCATACCGGTTTCCAAGAATTAGATAGAGTTCTAGGTGGAGGTTTAGTTAAAGGTTCTTTAGTTTTACTTGGTGGAGAACCTGGTATTGGTAAGTCTACGTTAATTTTACAAATATGTGATAAGATAAAAGGTGAGCGGAAAAGTTTTATATGTTTCTGGAGAAGAGTCTGCTGAACAAATAAAATTAAGGGCTGATAGACTAGGTATTAATAATGAAGATATTTTATTTTTAGGTGAAACTAATATAGAACTTGTAAATCAAGCAATTATTAATACAAACCCAAAACTTGTTATAATAGATTCTATACAAACAATGTATTCTGAAGAATTAACTGC
>CALXEY010000097.1 GCA_944387455.1 uncultured Clostridia bacterium | reverse complement strand
CAGAAGTTCTTTTCCCAGAAAGGAAGATTAATTGGATAGATTCTTAAAGTAAGATAGAAGGGGCTAGAAATTAGCTCTTTCTTAAATTTTACTATAAAAACAATTGACTTTTTAGTAAAATAAAAGTATAATTAATATGTAGTAAATATAAAGGAGTTATAATTATGCTTGCAAAATATTGGAAAAAAATATGTATGTTAATTTTAATAATTGCTTGTGTATTTAATATAATGAGTAAATTAGTACATAAATTATCATTAAACAAAGAAATGTTATATTCAGCACAATATATGTTCCAGCAAGAAGAAAATAATAAGACCCAAGAAAATCAAACAAATTAGTAAAAATTACTTGAAAAAAATTTTAAAATATGTTATTATAAAATACAGTCAGTTTATTTTATTAAAGAGAGGTGAACAAAATGAAAAAAGATATACAACCAGAATACAATCAAACTACAATCACTTGTGCTTGTGGTAATGTATTAGAAGTTGGTTCAACTAAAAAAGATTTAAAAGTAGACGTATGTTCAAAATGCCATCCATTCTGGACAGGTAATTTAAGACAAGATACAGTAGGTGGTAGAGCAGATAGATTTAAGAAAAAATATGGTCTTGAATAATTTTAAAATTAGAGTAGATATCTACTCTTTTTTTATTTTTTAAATTTTTTTCTACTTGCAAAATCTACAAAAATATATTAGAATATGTGAGACAGGAGGGAAAGTAATGGATACAGAAAATGAAGTAAAAAACCAAGAAAAATATATAGAAAAAATCAAAAAATTAAATAAAGATAAAAATTTAAAATATAACATTTTTACTATGGGTTGCAAACTTAATGAAAATGATAGTGAAAAAATATCAGGTATGCTAGAAGAAATGGGCTATATTAAAACAGATAATGTTAAAGATTGTGATATAGCTTTATTTAATACTTGTTGTGTAAGAGAAAATGCAGAAGACAAGTTATTTGGAAAACTTCGGAGAATTAAAAAGATTAAAAGAAGAAAAAGGAATAATCATTGCAATTGGTGGTTGTATGATGCAAGAAAAACATATAACAGATAAAATAAAAACATCATATCCATTTGTAGATATATTATTTGGAACACATACATTATATAGATTTCCAGAAGATTTATATAAAGCAATAGAGGAAAAGAAAAAAATAGAAGATATAATAGATGTAGAAGGTAAAATTTATGAGAATTTACCTATAAAAAGAGATAGCAAAATACAAGCATCTGTAAGTATAATGAACGGTTGTAATAATTTTTGTACTTATTGTATAGTTCCATATGTGCGTGGAAGAGAAAGAAGTAGACAGCCAAAAGATATAATAGATGAAGTAAAAGAACTAGCTAAAAGAGGATATAAAGAAATAACATTACTTGGGCAAAATGTAAATTCATATTTAAGAGTAGAAAAGGAAAAAAATATACCTTTTGAGAAATATGAAGGAGTAGACTCATTTGCAAGTTTATTAAAAGCAATAAACAAAATAGAAGGAATTGAAAGGATAAGATTTATATCACCACACCCAAAAGACTTTACAGATGATGTAATAGATGCAATAGCTAGCTGTGATAAGGTATGTAAACTAATACATTTACCGCTTCAATCAGGAAATACTAAAGTTTTAAAAGAAATGAATAGAAAATATACAAAAGAACAATATTTAGAATTAGTAGAAAAAATGAAAAAGAAAATACCTAATTTAACATTATCTACTGATATAATAGTAGGTTTTCCAGGTGAGACTGATGAGGAGTTTTTAGATACATTAGATGTCGTAGAAAAAGTAAATTTTGAACAAATATATATGTTTATATATTCAAGAAGAAAAGGAACACCAGCAGATAAAATGGAAAACCAAGTACCAGAAGAGATAAAACATATTAGATTTAATAAATTAAAAGAATTATTTGAAAGTAGAATTGAAGAAAACAACAATAAATATGTAGGTAAAATAGAAAAAGTATTAGTTGAGGGAGAAAGCAAAAATAACAAAGATTTATTAACAGGAAGAACAGATAGTAATAAAGTAGTTATATTTGAAGGAGATAAATCTTTAATTGGTAAAATCATAAATGTTAAAATAGTATCACAACATATGTGGTATTTAAAAGGAAAAATAAAAGAATAAAAAGAAAAAACAAAGAATGAAGTTTAGAAAGGAAGAAATAAAAAATGGCAGAATATTCACCAATGATGCAAAGATATTTAGAAACAAAAAAAGAATATCAAGATTGTATCTTATTTTATAGATTAGGGGACTTTTATGAGATGTTCTTCGATGATGCAATAACAGCATCAAGAGAATTAGAATTAACATTAACAGGAAAAGACTGTGGACAAGAAGAAAGAGCACCAATGTGCCGGAGTTCCACATCACGCAGCAGAAATATATATTTCAAGATTAATTGCAAAAGGCTATAAAGTTGCAATATGTGAACAATTAGAAGATCCTAAAAAAGCAAAAGGAATTGTTAAAAGAGGAGTAATAAGAGTAGTAACACCAGGAACTTTAGTAGATAGCAATATGTTAGAAGAAAGAAAAAACAATTTCATAATGTCTATTTATAAATCTGGTATATATTATGGGATAAGTATATGTGATATATCAACAGGAGAATTCTATTCAGCAGAAATAAAAGATAATTATAATTTCCCAATGTTATTAGACGAAATTGCAAGATATAGTCCATCAGAATTGGTTGTAAACTCAATGATGGCAGAAACGAGCGAAGAAATTGATAAAATTAAAGAAAGATTCGAAAATATCTATATAACTAAATTTAATGATAAATTTTTTATACAAGAATTAAATAACATAGATTTAAGATTTAATTTTGTAGATAATAATGGTAAAAAACTAGAAGATATCGCAGATAAAAAACTAGCAATTAGTTCTATAAACGCTTTAATAGAATATATAGAAGAAACACAAAAAACATCTTTAGACCATATTAATAAAATAACTATATATCAAATATCAAAATATATGGCATTAGATATAAATGCAAGAAGAAATCTTGAAATTACTGAAAAAATGAGAGATAAATCAAAAAAAGGAACACTTCTTTGGGTTTTAGATAAAACCTCAACTTCAATGGGTGGACGTCTACTTAGAAGATGGCTTAGCGACCCTTTAGTTGATGTAAATGAAATAAATAGGAGATTAGAAGCGGTTGAAGAATTAAAAAATAATATTATTTTAAGAGGAGATATTATAGAAAACTTAAAAAAAGTCTATGATATTGAAAGATTAACAGGAAAAATGGCATATGGAAATGCTAACGCACGTGATATGATAACTCTTAAAAATTCTTTGTTTAAATTACCAGAAGTAAAAAATGTATTAAAAGATACAAAATCTGAACTTTTACAAAGCTTATATGATAATTTAGACGAGCTTCAAGATATATATGGTCTAATTGATAAATCAATAGAAGAAGACCCACCAATGACAATAAAAGAAGGTGGAATAATAAAACTTCGGTTATGATCCTGAAATTGATAAATTAAAAACAGCAGGAACAGAAGGTAAAAATTGGCTTATTAAATTAGAGGCAGATGAGAAAGAAAAAACTGGAATTAAAAATTTAAAAGTTGGGTTTAATAAAGTCTTTGGTTATTATTTGGAAGTTACCAAATCAAACTTAAATTTAGTTCCTGAAAGATATATTAGAAAACAAACACTAACAAATGGAGAGAGGTTTATAACAGAAGAATTAAAAACTTTAGAAAATCAAATATTAGGAGCAGAAGAAAAAGTTGTAAATCTTGAATACGAAGCTTTTACAAAAATAAGACAAGAGATTGCAAAAAATGTTGTAAGACTTCAAAAAACAAGTGAAGTTGTATCTACTTTAGATGTTCTAACATCTTTTGCAACTGTTGCAGAAGATATGAATTACTGTAAGCCTGTTGTAAATAATTTTGGAACTATTGATATTAAAAATGGACGTCATCCTGTAATTGAAAAAATATTGGGTGCTGGTAGTTTTGTTGAAAATGATACACATTTAGATAAAGAAGAAAATAGACTAGCGATAATTACAGGACCTAATATGGCAGGTAAATCTACATATATGAGACAAGTTGCTTTAATTACTCTTATGGCACAAGTTGGAAGTTTTGTTCCAGCAGAACAAGCAACAATAGGTGTTGTAGATAAGATTTTTACAAGAGTAGGAGCATCTGATGATTTAAGTATGGG
>CALXEY010000096.1 GCA_944387455.1 uncultured Clostridia bacterium | reverse complement strand
CGGACTTTCCTCTCGTAATTCCTTTCGAAATTTACCAGCGACTATTCAATTTACTTACAAAATAATTATAACACAAAAGCACGCTGTAAAGCAACAGTTCACTATGTCATAATTAAAACTTATTTTACAAATTATCAATTTCTTCTAAAATATTCTTATATTTAATAAGAAAAATGGAATCATCTTGTTTATTTACTGCAGATTGTAATTCATTTAACATTATATAAATCTTATTTATAATATATTGTTTGTCTGTTTGTTTGTTTAACAAATTATTAGAAAAACTATTAATAGTATTAGTTACATTATTACCAATTTCTTGCCAATTTTTACTATCTAAAATACTATAAGCTTTAAAAAGATTGTTTTTTGTCTCTATTTTACCAATAAAAATATCATCATTAGTAACACTTTTTAAATATTTAGGAATATAATCATATAATTTTGATAAATTACTTAATGTATTTTCTTTATTTTCTTCTTTAACAGAAATAGTTAAATTATCTAATTCTTGGTTAAAACCTAAAACATCTTCTCTGTTTATTCCTAAACTATATAAATCTAAAGTTATTGTAGAAACTTCAGAATATAGACTTTCTACTTCGAATTTAATACTTTTCCAATCAATATCATTATTATTATTTGTTAAAATTCCACTTTGTTCTAGATTATATTCTTCATTGTTTCCCTCATTACCTTTACTATCACTACTAGAATTAGAACTGTTGCCAGATTGTTCTCCACTATTACTACCATTACCATTATTACTTTCTTCTCCACTACTTCCTCCGGCTTTCTCCACTGTTTCCATTACTACTTTCACTACTACTTTGGCTACTAGAACTTTCTTCTATTTTTTTAACAGATAAACTATAATTATTATTTTCAATATTGTTTAATTTATTGAATAATAATTCTAACTTATTTTCTAAATATTCTATTTCAGATAGAGCCTTTCCTTTACTATCATCTTTATTCTCATTGCTTATAGAATTATATAGAAAAAAACTTAATAATATAATTACTAAAATTAAAAAGAAAAACAAAAACTTTTTATATTTTTTCAAAATAACAACTCCTTTTTTATCTATTTTTTCTAGTATTTACATTTTTAATTTACTTTATTCTTAGTATAAAATCTTTTCTATTTTTAATACTAATAATAAAGAAAAAATAAAAAAATTAAGGAGAAAAAAAGTGCAAGCAAGTGTTAATTTATATAGTAATGAAAAAGGTGAAATCAATAATTTTTTAAGTAAATTCTATAATACTAATTTGGAAATATATGATAAACTTTCTTGGCAAAAAAAATACGCTAACCCATTAGAGTTAGCTGAAATTATTGGTACTTTTATTGATAATATTGAAGATTTTAATATAAAAATGTGGATATCTTTAGATAAAGACATTTTTATTTGTGTTTCTCCTAACAATGCTGATAATATTATTAGATATTTATATGAAAGATATCCATATTAATTATTTTTCTATAATTATTGTTACAGGTCCATCATTTAATAAGCTAACTTTCATATCAGCACCAAATATACCTTTTTGTACTTCTATACCATATTCATCTTCACATTTATTACAAAAATAATTATATAATTTTTCTGCTTGTTCTGGCTTTGCAGCATTAACAAAAGAAGGTCTGTTTCCTTCGCTACAGTCTGCATAAAGTGTAAATTGAGAAACTATTAAAAGTTTTCCTTCTACATCTTTTAGGCTCAAATTCATCTTATCATTTTCATCTCTAAAAACACGCAATTTACATAGCTTTTTAGCCAAATAATCTGCTTGTTCTTTTGAATCTTTATGTGTTACACCTAATAATACTAAAAAACCCTTATCAATTTTACCAACTACATTTCCTTCCACTTCTACTTTTGCTTCTTTTACTCTTTGTACTACAATTTTCATTTTATTCCTCTTCTTCGTCTTCATCATTATTTTCTACATTTGATTCTACTGTTATTGTTTTTTCCAAATTTTTTGAATTATCATTATTATTTTCTTCTTGTTCGTCTTTTTTATTTTCTGAATCTTCTTTTACTTCTCTACTTTCTTCGTTATTATCTTGTTTTGCTCCACATTTAGGACAATATTTATATTCTATATCAATTTCTGTATAACAATTTTTACATTGTTTTCTATTTTTTAATTCTAAACATTGTTTTAATAAATCTTCTATTTCATCACTTAGTACATCTATTTTTATACATAAACTTTTTAATTCTTCACCTATATTTTCTTTTGCCTCTTCGTCTTCTCTAATATGTGCTTCATATACTTTTTTACCTATCTCTTCATATAAATCACTAATTTTAGTTCTTAAGTCTCCTATTTTAAATTTTAATTTTGTCTCTTTTGCAAGTTTACCTGTTTTATCAGCTGTTATTTTATACGCCTCACTAGCTTTTTTACCTAACTTATCTAAAAATTCCATATCTATTCAACCCTTTCTTTTTTAGATATTATAACCAAAATTTATGTAATTTACTCTAATTCTCCTTTTTTTTCTTTTGTCATCAATTCTTTTACTGCATCCTCAGGTTTTAAGCCATTATAAATAACATTATAAACAGTTTCAGTAATTGGCATATAAACATTGTTTATTTTACCAAGCTCATATGCTACATCTATATTATCTATGCTTTCAATTACCATACCAACTTCTTTTCTTGCTTCATCTAAAGTCTTTCCTTGTCCTATTAATTTACCTGCTCTTCTATTTCTACTATGTTCACTAAGACAAGTAACTATTAAATCTCCCAAACCACTTAAACCATAAAAAGTTTCTCTTTTTCCGCCAAGTTTTATTCCAAGCCTTGAGATTTCTCCTAAACCTCTTGTTACTAATGCTGCAAAACTATTATCTCCAAGCCCTATTCCTGCTGCAACACCTGCACAAAATGCAATTATATTTTTTAAAGCCCCACCTAGTTCTACTCCTTTTACATCATCTGATGTATATATCCTTAAATTTTCTGACATAAAAGTATCTTGTACAACTTTTAAAACTTCTTCATTGTGTGATGCTATAACTAAAACTGTAGGAATTGAAATTACTACTTCTTCTGCGTGGCTAGGTCCTGATAAAACACCTACTTTTGCATCTGGTTTTTCATCTAAAATAACTTCATCTAAAGTTTTTAAACTATCTTTTTCAAAACCTTTAGAACAAATTATAATAGGTCTATCTCCTACATATTCCTTATATTGTTTAAAAATTTCTCTTGTAAATTTTGAAGGTGTTACGTGAAGAATAATTTCTGAATCTTCAATTACATCTTTAAAATTTGTATAACATCTTACATTATCTGGCATCACTGCATCTTTTAAAAATTTACATCTTTTTTCATTATTTATTAAATCTTTTTCTTCTTCTGCAAAAGACCATATCTTAACATTACAACCTATATTTGCTAAATACACTGAAAGTGCTACTCCCCAACTTCCACTTCCTATTACTGCTATATTTTTCATCTAATATCTATCTCCTTTTTTTAACATATGCAATTATTCCTACTATTATTATAATAACTAAAATAATTATTAATAATTTTGTGATAAATGGTATAAAACCAACATTTGGCTGTTTAACTGTATTTTCTTCATAATTATATTTAATTTCACAAACATTATTACTATCTATCTTAAAATTATCAATATGTACAATTTCATCTCTATTAATATTTTTTATACGATATTTTATATCTAATTTACCATAATCTTTTAAAATATCAAATTCATATTTATTATTTTCATTTTTTTCTAATAATATTTGAATATATTCTTCTCCATTTTCTTCATATAAATCATCGTTAATGTTTTCTTTATTCACATTAATAGATGGTATTTCATTATTTTTTAAAGTCTCTACACCTTCATATTCTATATCAAGCTCATCATTTTTAATTACATATTCTATATATTCTTTTGGTAAAAGAATATATAAATCAAACATTTCGCTTTCATTTACCGTTTCAAACTCTAATGTTACCATTTCATCATAACAATAACTATTATTTGAATTAAATAATATTAATTGAAATACTAAAAAAACTATCATTACTAAAAATAATAAATACTTAAATTTCTTCATTTGTTTTTCTCCTATTTATTAAAACTTATTTTATTTTCTGTTCCATTTAATAATCTTTTTATATTTTCTCTATGATTAAATAAAACTATTATAGCTAAAATTACACTATATATAAAATATACATTTCCTGCTTTTCCTTCTGTTAATACTGTGTAATGTTCATTTATAAATAATGTAAGTACAGGGAAAAGTATTGCAGCTGCACAAG
>CALXEY010000095.1 GCA_944387455.1 uncultured Clostridia bacterium | reverse complement strand
GCAGGAAAGAATAATTTGTTTTATAATACACAAGAAGAAGGAGAAACAGGGACAATAAAAGATGTAATAACAAATATAAGTGATGAATATTTAGAAAAATTAGAGATAATAAAAGGAAAGTTATTAATAAATACAAAAGATAATAATGAAATAAAAGTAGCTAAAAGTTTAGGAATAGAAGTAAACCCATATGATATAGATGAAAATGGAGTATTACTATCTACTGGAAACAATCTAGCATTAATGGACGAAAACGGAACATTAGTAATACCAGATAGTGTAACAGAAATAGGAGCAGGAGCATTTGCAAATGCAGGGTTAAAAACAATAATAATACCAGGGACAGTAAAAAAGATAGGAGCAAATGCATTTGCATATAATACAACATTAGAAACAGTGATAATGCAAGAAGGGGTGGAAGAGATAGGAAGTAGTGCCTTTCAAAATTGTACAAATTTAAAAAATGTAGAATTACCAGAAAGTTTAATAAAAATAGGAGAAGCAGCTTTCTATGATTGCATAAATTTACAAGAAATATCAATTCCTTCTAAGATAAAGAATATAGAAGTTTACACTTTTGGTGCTTGTACAAGTTTAAGTAAGATTGAGTTAAAAGAAGGTTTAGAAGAAATAAAAGGCAATAGTTTTTTATCTACAGCTTTTTCTGAAATAACTATACCATCAACGGTAGATACAATAGGAAGCAGTGTGTTTTATGGTAATAAGAATTTAAAAAATATAATAATAAATAAAAAAGAAGGAGAAGAAGCAAAATTTGTGTATGAATCAGGTATGTTAATGACAAGTAAAAAAGATGTCATATTATTTGCTTCAGATAGTTATTTAAAAAGTATTGCTACATTTGAAATACCAGATGGGGTAAAAGAGTATAATTTAAATATCACACAATATAATAATATAAAAAAAATAGTAATTCCTGAAGCTTTAAAAAGTATTAGTGTAGAGGAGGGTATTTTCCCTAGTTCTATAGATGAAATAGAAATTAAGGGAAATAATGAAATATTTGCAGTGTCAAATGAAGATAAAATATTATATAGAAAAGATACAAAACAATTAGTTTTATGCTATTCTAAGGAAAAAATAATAGATTTGAAAGATGAAGAAAATAAAATAGGAATTTTAAGTACAGGTTTAAAAAGTTTTGTAACAGCAGAAAATGCCGAAACAATAATTTTACCAGACTCTTTGCAAAGAATAGAGTATCAAGCTTTTAATGGAAATTTCCCAAACTTAAAAGAAATAAAAATAGGGAAAAATGTAACATATATAGATGCATTGTTTAAATATATGAATTATAATGGAAAAGTAACAATAGATTCTGGAAATGAAAATTATATAATAGAAAATAATATATTATATACAAAGAAAGAACCAAAAGCATTAGTAACGGTTTTGTATCAAATAAAAGGAACATTTACAATTGATAGTTCTGTAAAAGAAATAGGAGATAGAGCATTTCATAATCAAAAACAGATGGCAAATATAATAATACCAGACAGTGTAACAAAGATAGGGAGTTCTTTTGTTTATTGCCAAGGACTAACAAATATAGAAATACCAAGAAGTGTAGAAAGTATTGGTGCAAAATGTTTTGATGCTTGTAGCAATTTAGATAAAGTAACATTTTATAATAAAGACTTATTAGAAACAGCACCTTGGGGAGCGACTAAAGGAGATAAGGTAATAGATTTTAAAGGCTAGAAATTTTGACCAACTATTCTAATTGAAAAAAATAAAAATAAAATATATAATAACAATTGTTAAAATTAGTGATTAACAATTGTTATTTTTTGTTAAGGAGGAATATTCTTGATAATAGATAAAGTAAAGAAAATAAATGAAGAAGAAAAAGTAAAGGTAAGAAATGAAAAAGCATCAGACAGAATGATAGGAAAATGGGTTAAATGTGATAATTGTAAAGAAATACTTTATAAAGAAGAATTACATAAAAATTTAAGTGTATGCCCTAATTGTGGAAAACATTTTAGGCTATCTGCAAGAAGAAGAATAAAACAAATAGCAGATGAAGGAACATTTGAAGAAATAGGAAAAGAAATATTAACAGAAGACCCTCTGCATTTTGAAGGTTATATGAAAAAAGTAGAAACATTAAGAGAAAAAACAAAAATAGAAGAAGCAGTAAAATGTGGAATATGTGCAATAGAAGGACAAAAAGTAGTATTAGGAGTAATGGACGGAAACTTCCTTATGGGAAGTATGGGAAGAGCAGTAGGTGAAAGAATAACTTTAGCGATAGAAACAGCAATAAAGGAAGAATTACCATTAATAATGTTTTGCGTATCAGGTGGAGCAAGAATGCAAGAAGGGATAGTATCACTTATGCAAATGGCAAAAACATCATCAGCAATAGCAAAATTAAATGAAAAAGGACTTCTTTATATATCAGTACTAACAGACCCAACAACAGGTGGAGTAACAGCAAGTTTTGCAAGTTTGGGAGATATTATTTTAGCAGAACCAAAAGCATTAATAGGGTTTGCAGGACCAAGAGTTATAGAACAAACAATAAAACAAAAACTACCAAAAGGTTTCCAAAGTTCAGAATTCTTATTAGAACACGGTTTTATAGATAAAATAGTAGAAAGAAAAGATATGAAAGAAACATTAGCAAAATTAGTAAGATTACACACTGCTACTAAAGGGGGTGTGAAGTAATAATGTCAAAAATAACAGCTTGGGATAAAGTAACATTAGCAAGAGAATTAGGAAGACCAAAAGCTTTAGATTATATAAATAACATCTTCCAAGAATTTATGGAATTACACGGAGACAGGTATTTTGGAGATGATAAATCAATAGTAGGTGGAATAGCACTATTAGAAAAAATGCCAGTAACGGTAATTGGAGAGCAAAAAGGAAGAAATGTTAAAGAAAATATGGAAAGAAACTTTGGTATGCCAGAACCGGAAGGATATAGAAAAGCATTAAGATTAATGAAACAAGCAGAAAAATTTAAAAGACCAATAATAACATTTATAGATACGCCAGGAGCATATCCAGGAATGGGGGCAGAAGAAAGAGGACAAGGTGAAGCAATAGCAAAAAACCTAATGGAAATGTCAAAACTAAAAGTTCCAATAATATGTATAGTAATAGGAGAAGGCTCAAGTGGTGGAGCATTAGCAATAGGAGTAGGAGATAAGATAGTAATGCTAGAAAATGCAGTATATTCTATTTTATCACCAGAAGGTTTTGCAAGTATATTATATAAAGATTCAAGCAAAGCAAAAGAAGCAGCAGAAAATATGAAATTAACAGCAAAAGACTTGAAAAATTTGGGAATAATAGATAAAATAATAAAAGAGCCAGAAAATGGAGCACAAAATGATTTTGAAACAATATGTAAAAACATAAAAGAATACTTATTAAAAGAAATTAAAAACTTAGAAAAACTAACTAAAGAAGAATTAGTAGAACAAAGATATAAAAAATTTAGGGTAATGTAGGGACGTTTCATTTGCGACCAAAAGGTCGCATTCGGGACACATCTATATAAAGATCTGTCCCTTTTGCGACTAAAAAGTCGCAAAGGAAACGTCCCCAATAAAAGGAGGAATTTAAAATGATTTTAAAAGGAAAAAAAGTAGTTATTATGGGAGTTAGAAACAAATGGAGTATAGCTTGGGGAGCTGCACAATCAGCTTATGAACAAGGTGCAGAGGTTATTTGTACTTGTGCTGAGGAGAATTTAGAAAAAGTTAACAAATTACTAGAAGAATTACCAGGTGCAAAAGCATATGTTTTAGGTGATGTTAGTTTAGACGAAAATATTGATAAATGTTTAGATGAAATAAAAGCAGATTATGGAAAAGTAGATGGTGTTTTACATGCAATAGCACACGCAAATTCTGAAGATTTAAGAAATGACTTTATATTAACTTCAAGAGAAGGTTTTGCACACGCAAATGATGTAAGCGCATATTCATTAATTGCAATTGTAAGAAAATTAAAAGAAAAAAATATGTTAAATGAAAAAGCAAGTATTGTTGCATATACATATTATGGTTCTGAAAAAGCAATAGAAGGATATAATGTTATGGGTGTTGCAAAAGCAGCATTAGAAGCAAGTATTAGATATTTAGCAAAAGATTTAGGAAAAGATAAAATGAGAATTAATGGAATTTCAGCAGGGCCTATTAAAACTTTATCTGCAAAAGGAATTAAAGATTTTAATTCTATATTAGATGTAGTAGAAGAAAAAGCACCATTACACAAAAATGTTACTCCTTCACAAGTAGGAGATGCAACAGCATTTTTATTCAGTGATTTATCTAGTGCTATTACAGGAGAA
>CALXEY010000094.1 GCA_944387455.1 uncultured Clostridia bacterium | reverse complement strand
AAATTAAAAGATATTAAAAAATAGAGGTTAATTATGATAAAAATACAATATGAAGGAAAAGAAATACCTTATACATTACAAAGGTCTAAGATTAAAAATCTATATATTTATATAAAAAATGGAGAAGTAATAATAAAAGCACCACTTAAACTTTCAAATGAGAAAATACAAGAATTTGTAAATAAAAAATCTAAATGGATATATAATGGTTTAAGTAAAAGTTGTGAAAGGGTAAAAAAAGAGAAGGAAGAGAAAATAGAAAAAGCTGATGTAGATAGATTAGCAAAAATAGTTAAAGAAAATATAGATAAATATAGCAAAATTTTAAATGTTAGTCCAAAAAAAGTAAGAATAAAAGAACTAAAATATGCGTGGGGCAGTTGTTCTAGTAACAAAAATATTTCAATAAACCTTAAACTTGCAACAAAAGATGAAAATGCAATTAAATATGTTGTTTTACACGAAATGTGCCATTTAATACATATGAACCACTCTAAAAGTTTCTGGAATTTAGTAGAAAAAAATATGCCAAAATATAAAGAATACAAAAAATTACTTGCTTAAGTATAAGAGATAGTCTATAATAAAGGTAAATTTATCCAAGGAGAAAGTATATGTGGAAAAGAAAAGACTTAAAACTTAAAGCAAGGAAAGTGGTTAAAAATAATTATTGGACAGCTTTAATTGTATGTTTCTTACTTGCACTTTTTACAAGTGAATTTGGAACTTCAATTGTTTTAATATGGCAAGGAGAAGATAGTGTTGATCCAAATTATATTGTAAAACAAGAAAATATAATTTCTAATAATGAAAAAGCAAAAGAGGAATTAAATGAAATAAAAGAAAAAGAAGAAGGGTTTCAAGAAAAGAAGTCTAGTTTCAACCAATTACAAATAGTAATAATGGAGACAATAAAAGCTAATATAAATAATTTATTTAAATCAGAAAAATATATATTTAGAATTTGGGACGCAATTAAATCTTTTGGAATAAACGAAATTGGTTTAGGTGTTGGTTTAATATTAATTTCGATTATAGCTTTAATTTATATAATTTTAATTGCAGAACCTCTAAGAGTTGCAGGAAGAAAATATTTTATTCTTGCAAGCAAAGAGCAAAACACTAAAATGGGAGTTATGAAAGAAATTTTTAAAAAAGGCAACTGGAAAAATGTTACTTATGTTATGCTTTTAAAAAATCTATATAATTTACTATGGTTTTTAACAATTATAGGTGGAATAGTTAAATTTTATGAATATAGAATGATTCCTTTTATTTTAGCAAATGACCCAGGAATTAATAAAAAAGAAGCTTTTGAATTATCAAAAAAGATGATGAAAGGTAATAAATGGAAAGCGTTTTTATTAGATATATCATTTATTTTATGGTATATATTATCTATTTTCACATTTGGACTATTAAATATTTTATATGTAAATATATATAAAGCTTCAACTGAGACTGAATTATACAATACTTTAAAAAATAATAATATCGTAGAAAAAAACGAAAGTTAAACAAAAAGAAAGTAGTAGTAATCTAGAAATTACTACTATTTTTCGATTAATAAATTAATTCGATTAATAAAAGTAAAAGGAAATTAATTTGTAATTAATTATATTATAACACATAAAAAGTGCAAAGTTTGTCGAAACCTGTAGAAACCCGCGATGAAAAGTTCTTGCAACAATTGGAAAAAAATGGTATTATTAAAAACGTGATACGAAAGAGGAGGGATGATTTTGAATATTTTTTATGGAGGAACTTTTATTAAGAAAGAAGAATTAAAAGAAGCGGGGATAGACTATCCTATAAAATTAGAATATTACAAAATAATTAATGAAGATGAGATGTTGAAGAAGGAAAAAGAAAAATATGGAATAAAGGTTGTTAAAACAGAATATATAGAAAATGATACAAAAACAGAAGATGAAACTATAAAATATTTATCTAGTAATGAACAAAAAGTAGAAGAAATTTTAAATATTTTAAAAGAAAATGAAGTAACACCAATTACTACTAAAGACGTTATTTCAGATATTTCTAAAAGTACATTTTCTGTATAACAAAACAAAAATTCTAATAAAAAACTTGCAAAAAGCTAAAAATTAAGTTAAAATAGCATATGAAGTAAAAAGGGAAGATAAGGAGGCACATATGGCTGATAAATTAATAATAGTTGAATCACCAGCTAAAGCCAACACTATAAAAAAGTTCTTAGGTGGAAGTACAAAAGTAGTTGCATCTATGGGACATATTAGAGATTTACCAAAATCTAAATTAGGAGTAGATATTGAAAACGATTTTGAACCAGAATATATAAATATTAGAGGAAAGGGAGATTTAATTAAATCTTTAAAAAAGGAAGCTTCTAAAGCAAAGAAAATATATCTCGCAACTGACCCTGACCGTGAAGGAGAAGCTATAGCTTGGCATTTAGCATATATTTTGAATAATGATAAAGAGAAAATAGTAAGAGTAACTTTTAATGAGATAACAAAAGGAGCAGTAAAAAAAGCAATTCAAGAACCAAGAAGTATTGATATAAATTTGGTTGATGCTCAGCAAGCAAGAAGAGTTTTAGATAGAATTGTAGGTTATAAAATTAGTCCACTTTTATGGAAAAAAGTAAAAAGAGGTCTATCTGCAGGGCGTGTACAATCAGTTGCTGTAAAGTTAATAGTAGATAGAGAAGAAGAAATTGAAAAATTTATACCAGAAGAGTATTGGAATTTATTTGTAGACTTGGAAGATGAAAAATCTAAAAAACAATTCGAAGCAAGATTTTATGGAAAAGATAATAAAAAACAAGAAATACATAACAAAGAAGAAATTGATGAAATACTTAAAAATATAGAAAAAGCAAAATATATTGTAAAAGAAGTTAAAAAAGGTGAAAAGAAAAGAAATGCAGCTCCACCATTTACAACAAGTACAATGCAACAAGAGGCTTCAAGAAAATTAGGCTTTACATTAAAGAAAACTATGTCAATTGCACAAATGCTTTATGAAGGAATTAAAATAGAAGGAAGAGGAGCTGTTGGTTTAATTACATATATGAGAACAGACTCAACAAGAATTTCAGAAGAAGCAAGAAAAACTGCTAAAGAACATATTGTTGCTACTTATGGTGAAGAATATTATGAAAATAGATATTATAAGACAAGTAAAGATTCACAAGATGCACACGAGGCAATAAGACCTACATATGCAGATTTAGAGCCTGATAGTATTAAATCTTCTTTAACAAATGACCAATATAAATTGTATAAATTAATTTATAATAGATTTATGGCAAGTCAAATGGCTTCTGCAATTTACAATACTATGTCTGTTACGATAGATGCTAATAATTATACTTTTAAAGCAAATGGTCAAAGTATAAAGTTTAAAGGTTTTATGACTTTATATGTAGAAAGTGAAGAAAATAAAGAAGAAGAAAAAGGTATGCTTCCTGATTTAGAAGAAAACCAAGAAGTTAAGAAAATTAAGATTAACCCTAAACAAAGCTTTACAGAACCACCACCAAGATATACAGAAGCAAGTTTGGTTAAAGCTTTAGAAGAAAAGGGAATAGGAAGACCTAGTACATATTCACCAACAATTACAACAATTCTAGAAAGACATTATATAGAAAAAGAACAAAAACAATTAGTGCCAACAGAACTTGGGAAAGTTGTTAATAAACTTCTAATTGAGAATTTTACAGATATAATTAATGTTGAATTTACTGCGAAAATCGAAAATGAATTTGATGAAATTGCAGAAGGTAAAGAACCTTGGAAAAAGATGATAAGAGAGTTTTATGGACCATTTAAGAAAGAATTAGATAAGGTAGAAAAAGATTTAGAACACGTTGAATTAGAAGACGAAGTGTCAGATATACCTTGTGAAAAATGCGGAAGGCTAATGGTTTATAAATATGGTAGATATGGTAAGTTCTTAGCTTGCCCAGGTTATCCAGAGTGTAAAAACACAAAACCTATAGTGGAAACTATAGATGTTCCTTGTCCAAGTTGTGGTGGAAAGGTGATAGTAAAAAAGTCTAAAAGAGGTAGAAGATTTTATATTTGTGAAAATAACCCTAAGTCTTGTAAATATATTTCTTGGAACAAACCAAAACCGGGAGAAAAATGGGACGAAAGCCAATTAAAAGATATAAAAAAGGCACAAAAAAATACACCATAGTACTTGACATTATGGTGTATTTTTGGTATCATTTAATATGTCTTTGCATAATATATATAAGAAAGCAAACGCAGGTATAGTTTAATGGTAAAATAAAACCTTGCCAAGGTTTAGTTGCGGGTTCGATTCCCACTACCTGCTCCAAGGGCGAGTTAGCCAAGCGGTAAGGCACGAGTCTGCAAAACTCTGATGG
>CALXEY010000093.1 GCA_944387455.1 uncultured Clostridia bacterium | reverse complement strand
GCTTCATTTGAAGACTTACTAATAAACTCTAATTTCATTTCATTATTAAACATAAAAACTCCTTTCGGGGACGTTTCCTTTGCGACCTTTTAGTCGCATTTGGGACACATCCTAATTTAATTCTACTGTTGGAATTAATTTTAATATTCCACTCATTTCAAATATTTTCTTAATACTACTTCCTAAATTTGTCATTTCTAGTTTAGCACCTATTATATTTGCAAACTTATATCTTCCTATTAAAAAACCTATTCCGCTACTATCCATAAAAGTAACGTTATTAAAATCAAATATAACTTTTCTAGGCATATATCTCTCCATTTCATAATCTGCTCTCCTCCTTATCTCTTGTACAACACAATCATCTATTTCAGATGTAATTTTTAGAACTAACAGCTTGTCCTCTTCATAAAACTTAGATTCCATATATCTCCTTCCTTTCCAAATATTTACATTTATTATAGTCTTATTTACAATTTTTTCCAAGAGCAAAAAATAAGAAGTTTTGTCGATTTATTAGAACTTTTCGACAAAACTTCTTAAAACTTTAAATTTTATTATTTTAATTTTTCTAATACTTTATCTAACATATCTTTGTAATTTTTTAATTTTTCTTGTTCTTCTTCCACTTTAGCTTTTGGTGCTTTATTTACAAAACCTGGGTTAGATAACATTTTCTCACATCTTAAAACTTCTGCCTCTAATCTTTTCTTTTCTTCTTCTAATCTCTTAGTTTCCTCTTCTTTATCAATTAAACCTTCCTGTGGAATATATAGTTCTATTCCTTCTTGTATTATATTTATTGAATCTTCTGGAATTTCTTTATTATCTACTTTTATTTCTAATGAAGATCCATATCCTAATTTTAATAAAATATCTTTTATTTCTTCTATTTCGTGTTCATATTTATTAGTTATAAATATTAATTTTGATTTTTTACTTGGGTGGATATTTTTTGTAGCTCTTATATTTCTTATTTCCACAATCATTTCTTTTATTTTTTCAATAAAATCTTCTTCTTTTTCATAATCTATATTTTCTTTTTCAGGCCAAGAAGACACCATTAAGTCTTTATCATCATATTTTACTAAATTATCATATATTTTAGAAGTTATAAATGGCATAAATGGGTGTAATAATTTTAAACAAGTTCTAAATACTTTATCTAATACATATGATGTTTTTATTTTTTCATTATCATCATCACTATATAAGCTTATTTTTGCCATTTCTATATACCAATCACAAAATTCGTTCCACATAAAATTATAAATTTTATCAATTGCTATACCTAAATCATATTTTTCAATATTATTTGTTATTTCTGATACTAATTTATTTAATTTATTTAATATCCATTTATCTTGTACTTGTAATTTTTCTTCTAAATCATCTTCCTTAGAAAATTCTATTATTTTTTCTTCTTCTTTTCTATTCATTATGATAAATTTTGCAGCGTTCCAAATCTTATTTGCGAAATTAGATGCTTGTTCTAATTTTTCTGGCATATATCTAATATCATTTCCCATTGTAGTACCAGAAAGTACTGAAAATCTTAATGCGTCTGCACCATATTTTTCAATTACCTCTATTGGGTCTACACCATTACCTAATGTTTTTGACATTTTTCTTCCTTGGCTATCACGTACTATTCCGTGTATTAATATATCACTAAAAGGTTTTTCTTTCATTGCATATAAACCAGAAACCATCATTCTTGATACCCAAAATGTTATTATATCATAAGCTGTTACTAATACATTTGTTGGATAAAATGTTTTTAAATCTTCTGCTTCTTTATTTGGCCAACCAAGTGTTGAAAATGGCCACAAAGCAGAACTAAACCACGTATCTAATGAATCTTTATCTTGTTCTAGATTAATAGAACCACATTTTTCACATCTTTCTGGTCTTTCTTTTGCAACATTAATATGATTACACTCTTTACAATAATATGCAGGTATTCTGTGTCCCCACCACAATTGTCTTGAAATACACCAATCTTCAATATTTTCCATCCAATTAAAATATGTTTTTTCATATTTTTTTGGAACAAATTTAACATCTTCATTTTTAATAGCATCAATTGCAGGTTTTGCTAAATCTTTCATTTTTACAAACCATTGCTCTGAAACTCTAGGTTCTATCTTTGTTTTACATCTTTCACAAGTACCTACATTATGTGTATAATCTTCAATTGAAACTAAGGCTCCTAATTCTCTTAATTTATCTACAATAATAGGTCTTGCTTCTATTGCTGTCATACCTTCTACTTCTGGCATTAAATCTTTCATTATTGTTTTACTATCAAAAACTTCTATAAATTCTAGGTTATTTCTTTTTCCAGCTTCATAATCATTAGGGTCGTGTGCAGGTGTTATTTTAACACAGCCTGTTCCAAATTCTTTATCAACAAATTCATCTGCAATAATTGGTATTTCTCTATTTACAATTGGAAGGATACATACTTTTCCTACTAAATCTTTATATCTTTCATCAGTAGGGTTTACAGCAACAGCAGTATCACCAAGCATTGTTTCAGGTCTTGTAGTTGCAACTTCTACATATTTTTCTTCATCTTTAATTTTATATCTTAAATGCCATAAATGTGATTGTTCTTCTTTATATTCAACTTCTGCGTCTGATATCGCAGTATTACAACTAGGACACCAGTTTACCATTCTAGTTCCTTTATAAATATATCCGTCATTATATAAATTAATAAATTCTTCTAAAACAGCATCAGATAAACCTTTATCTAGAGTAAATCTACGTCTATCCCAGTCACAAGAACAACCTAATTTTCTTTGTTGATTTTGAATTTCTCCTCCATAAAGTTTTGTCCAGTCCCAACACTCTTCTAAAAACTTTTCTCTGCCTAAATCTTGTTTTGTTTTACCTTCTTTTCTTAATTTTTCTACAACTTTCATTTCTGTTGAAATAGCTGAGTGGTCTGAACCAGGAAGCCATAATGTGTTATATCCTTGCATTCTTTTAAATCTAATTAATATATCTTGAATTGTACCGTCTAAAGCGTGCCCCATATGTAATTTACCTGTTACATTTGGTGGTGGCATCATAATACAAAAACTTTCTTTAGTTTTATCCATACTTGGTTTAAAATAACCTTTTTTCTCCCAATCTTCATATAATTCATCTTCGAAATCTTTTGGGTTATATTTGTTTTCTAACATAATAATCTCTCCTTTTACTTTTTTATTTTATAAAAATTTAACACTATAAATACACTTAAATTTTTCATTTGGTTTTAGTTTTAAAATATTTTCTTTATTACTAAAAATTTTATCTGAACTTACTTTATCTGCAATATTCATCCAAGGTTCGATACAGACGAAAGGTGCTCCTATTTTTGCCCATATTCCTAAATATGGAAAACCTGTAAAATCAAATTCTAAAATTTTTCTGTTTCCTTCTTTTAAGAAAACTTTATTAGATTTCATATTTTTTATAATAATTGCATCATTTACAAAACTATTTTTACCTAATTTTATAGAATTATTTTCTAATAAATTTTTAGTTTCTTTATCAATTACTAATCCATTATCTAAACTAAAAAATTTCATATTATCTTCTTTATCTTCAAATTCTATACTATACTTACCACTTGAATAATCACAAATATATGCAGGGTGTCCGCCTATTCCAAATAACATTTCTTTTTCGTCTTTATTTATTACTTCATAAGTTGTAATAACTCTGTTTTCTTCTACTTCATAAGTTACATATAAATCAAATTTAAAAGGAAACATCTTCATTGTTTCTAAATTGCTTTCTAACACATATTTATGACAAGTTTTAGTTTTTTCTAATTCTGTAAATTCCATATCTCTTGCAAAACCGGTGTTGTTTCATATGATAAACTTTTTTGTTTATTATAGTTTCATCGTTTTTTAATCTTCCAACTATTGGAAATAATATTGGTGCGTGCCTATTCCAAGCTCCACCTTGGTATAACATTTCTTTTCCATTAAATTTTATGCTTGTAAGTTCTGCACCCTCTCTTTTACTATTAATTTCTATCATAGAATACTCCCCCTTATACAAAAAGCTCGCCCCTAAATAAGGGCGAGCTATATATCTCACGGTACCACCTTAATTATTATCTAATAAAAAATATAAAAATAAAAATTAATTAGATAATATCTTAATTTACTTTTAACGGAGTAACCCGAATATTCTTAAATCAAACGTTTCTCAGAATACTAACAAAAAAGCTACCTTCAATTCACCTATATTTAAGAAGCTTACAGCTTATAACTTCTATTCTCTAAAAACTAGTATAAATCTACTCCTCTTTTTTATGTTTTTTCTTATAACAATATTATTATTACACATTTTTACAAAAATTACAAGTCTTTTTTGAAAT
>CALXEY010000092.1 GCA_944387455.1 uncultured Clostridia bacterium | reverse complement strand
TAAAATGTGGAAAATGATTTAGGAGGTGAAGTAAAAATGGCATATAAAATAACAGATAAATGTATTTCTTGTGGAGCTTGTGCAGCAGAATGTCCAGTAGGATGTATATCACAAGGAGATAGCAAATTTGAAATAGACGGGTCTGCTTGTATTTCTTGTGGTACTTGTGCTGGTGTTTGTCCTGTTGGAGCACCTGAAGAAGAATAAAATTAAAGAAATTAAAAAAACTCTCATAAATAATTTTGTTTATGGGAGTTTTTTTGTTGTTAAAATTCTTAAAATGATATATAATACTAAAAAGTAAAATAAAACATATAAAGAAAGAAGAGGAAAAGAAAGTGATTTATATAACAGGAGATTGCCATGGGGATTTTTCAAGATTTTCTGATGAAAAATTTCCAATAGAAAAAGAAATGACAAAAAAAGATTTTGTTATTATATGTGGAGATTTTGGTGGAGTGTGGACTTTTGAGGAGGAAAGCAGTCAAGAAAGTGAAAAACTTAATTTTTTAAATAAGAGGAATTTTACAACATTATTTGTAGATGGAAACCACGAAAATTTTACAAGACTATATAAATATCCAGAAATAAAGTGGAATGGTGGGAAAATACATAAAATAAGAGATAATGTTTTACATTTAGAAAGAGGAGAAATATTTAATATAAATGGTAAAAAGTTTTTTACTTTTGGCGGAGCTAAGTCTCACGATATTAGAGATGGAATTTTAAATTTAGATGAAGAAGAAAAAATATATATGTATAGAAAAATGGGTGCAATGTTTAGAATAAGAGATTTTTCTTGGTGGGATTTAGAATTACCAACAAAAAATGAAATGGAAAACGGAATAGAAAACTTAAAAAAAGTAAATTATAAAGTAGACTATATAATTTCACATTGTTGTCCTACTAGTATACAAAGTTTAATAGACTTTACATATAAAAAAGATTATTTAACAGAATATTTCCAAAAAATATATGAAAAAACAAAATTCAAAAAATGGTTTTTTGGGCATTATCACGAAAACAAAAATATAAATTCAAAATTTACATTATTATATGAAGATATAATTCCTTTAGAATATGAAAGTGCTTTTTAAAAGTGCTATTACAATTATAGCACTTTTAATCTTCATTTTGTTCATCGTCATCTTTTTCTTTTTTATCTTTCATAGCTTTAGGAACAACAATATTTTTAGGTTTTTTGCTAGAAGGTTCTGGTGTAACGTCATTTAAATGGTCATAAGCTGGAGAAATATCTAAATTAGAACCGTCACCTGTAACAACTTCTATTTTTTTATCTTCACTCATAGTAATACCTCCAAAAAACTTTTCTTAATATTATCATAATAAAATTAAAAAAACAAGAGTTTTAAAAAATATTGACATATGGCTAAATTCGTGAAATAATAGTAAAGAATTAATTTTAATTAAGAAGGGATAATTATGCAAATAAATAAAACAAAAGCAATAATAGAAGCAATACTTTTTTCAGCAGGAAGAGAAGTTAAGAAAAATGAATTAATGCTTAGTTTAGAATTATCAAGTGATGAAATAGATGAAATAGATGAAATAATAACAATTATGCAAGAAGATTATAAAAGTGAAGAAAGAGGTATTGAATTAATAAAAATAGATGAGGGGTATCAATTATGTACTAAAAAAGATATGTATGAATATATATATCCTGTAATTGATAAAAGAACAAAACCAAATTTATCTACAGCATCTTTAGAAACTCTATCAATTATTGCATATAACCCAAAAATAACAAGAGCAGAAATAGAAGCAATAAGAGGGGTATCAGCAGATGCGTGTGTATATAAATTATTAGAATATGGTTTAATAGAAGAAGCCGGAAAAGTAGACTTGCCAGGAAAACCAATGTCATATAAAACAACAAATGAATTTTTAAAAATGTTTGGTTATTCATCATTAAATGATTTACCAGAACTTCCAAGATATAAATTAGATGAAAATAAACAAATAGTAATAGATGATTTATTAGAAGAAGAAAAAGAAGGTTTAACGGAGGCTCCTAACCCCGAAAGGGAAGAAGTAGAAGAAGAGAAGGTAAATCAAGAAAATAATTAGAAAAGAGGTTTTTAATATGAGATTATCACGGAACAGGTATGGGAACTGTTAAATTAAATAATTTAGATGAAATGTATCCAGGGCAAAGTATATTACTACAAACTGGACAATTAGTACAATATGGAGCAGGAATATTTGGATATAATACAGTACCATTATTATTAAGAAGAAAAATAGAACAAATAATAGTTGAAACTTTAAATAAATATGGATGTATAGAAGTATTACTTCCAACATTACAACCAGATATTATTTGGAAAAATTCAGGAAGATATGATACATATGTAAATGACGGAACAATGCTAATTACAGAATCTAACAAAGGAACATTTTGTTTAGCACCAACAGGTGAAGAAGCAATGTTAGAATTTGCAAGAGAAAAATTAAAATCATACAAAAATCTACCTGTAACATATTATCAAATAGGAGAAAAATATAGAAATGAAATACGTACAAGAGGATATTTATTAAGAGGAAAAGCTTTTCCAATGCTTGATGCATATAGTTTTGATATAGATGAAAAAGGTATGGCAAAATCTTATGAAAATGTTAGAAATGCATTTTTAGAAATATTCAAAAAAATAGGTTTAGATGTTATTCCAATAGTTGCAGATAATGGAGCAATGGGAGGAAAAAAATCAGAAGAGTTTATGCTAATATCTAACCAAGGGGAAGATAAAATTCTTTATAATAAAGAAACAGGAATTGGTTTAAATACAGAAATTCTAGAAAAAGAAAATTATATGGAATATTTAAAAGAAGAATATGGAATAGATAGTATAGAAGGTTTTGAAGAAATTAGAACTATGGAATTAGGACATATATTCCAATTAGGAACAAGATATTCTGAAATGATGAATGGAAAATATACAGATAAAGATGGAAAAGAAGCTTTATATTATATGGGATGCTATGGAATAGGAGTAAGTAGAACATTAGCAGCTTTATATGAAGAGTGTCTAATAAAAGATAAAAACGAAAAGCCTTGTGGTTTCTATTTACCAGAAAATATTGCACCATTTAAAGTACAAATAATTCCTAAAATGGATGATGAAGAAAAAGTTAAAATAGCAGAAGAAATTTATAATATGTTAAATGAAGAAGGAATTAATAGGATATTAGATGATAGAGAAAATATAAATATAGGAGCTAAAATAAAAGATAGTAAAGTTCTTGGAACACCAAATATTTTAGTTATTGGTGATAAAACAACTGGAAATATTTTAGAACTTGAAAATAATAAAACAGGTGAAAAACTAGAAGTAACTAGAGAAGAATTAGTAAGAGTTCTTAAGAAATAATTAAAAAATTGTTCACAAGAAAAACACATTTAAAATACCTTTTAGATATAATATATGGTTAAAATAAGCATATACTAAATAAGAAAACATACATTATATCTATAAAAAAGGAGTTGAATGTGTATGAAATTTATAAAAGAAAAGAAAGTAGAAAAAAAGGAAAGTACAGATTTGGTTGACCTGAAAAATTTCATTGACTATAATGAAAAATTTGAAGCAAGTAATGATACTTTTCAAAAATTAATGTTTATTTATAAAATGGCAATTAAAGAAGTAAGTACAAAAATAGAAATTTTTAAAGATGAATTTAAAATGTTTTATAATTATGACTTAGTTGACCATATAAATACAAGAATAAAATCGCCTAAAAGTATTATACAGAAAATGACTAAAAAAGAGTGTGAATTAACATATAAAGATATGATAGAAAACATAAATGACATTGCAGGAATACGTATTGTTTGTCCTTTGCAAAAAGATATTTATACAATTAAAAATTTATTACAAAATGTACCAGGAATTAAAACACTAAAAGAAAAAGATTATATTACAAAACCAAAAGAAAGTGGTTATTCTGCTTATCATATCATTTTAGGTGTTCCTGTAATGTTATCAAATCAGATAATTTATGTTAAAGTGGAAATACAAATTAGAACTATGGCTATGGACTTTTGGTCAAGCTTAGAACATAAAATGAAATATAAGCCACAAAGTGACGAGCCAACTAAAAAACAATCAAAAGAGTGGGTTAGTTGTGCAAAGGTTATTAATAAATTAGATGAAAAAATGATGTTATTAAACGAAACTTAATAAAAATTGTTAATGAATAAATATAAAAATAATCACAAGCTTTTGTGATTATTTTTTATCTGATAGACCAACTAAATAATCTAAAGATGTTTTATAAAATTTTGCAAGTTTGATAAGGCTATTAATATCAATTGTAATTTCTCCTGTTTCATATCTTGAATAAGTTTGCTGTGTGCAACCTAATAATTTTGCTAAATCTTTTTGTGTTAAATCATTATCTTCTCTTAAATCACGTATTCTTAAATTCATTAAACTCACCTCAAAAAAATTATAGAATATTCTTTAAACGTGTATTGACTTTTACGCGTTATACGTGTA
>CALXEY010000091.1 GCA_944387455.1 uncultured Clostridia bacterium | reverse complement strand
AACGCCTGTGGAGATAGTAGGTTACGAGGTCTAAGAAGCAGGAAGCCCATTGGCTTTAGACAATGGGTAGTTCACAAAGAACAAATAATTTTGTGGCACGAAACAAAAGGAATTTTAAAAGGTGATATAGTATACATATATATGACAAAACCATATAGTTCAATAATGTTTAAATGTGAAGTAATAGAAACTAATATTTTAAGCAATAAAGACACAAGAAAATTGATGAAAATTAAATTATTAAAAAAATATAAAAAAGATGAATTTGATATAGAAAAGTTAAAAACATTAGGTGTAAAATCAGTAAGAGGTCCAAGAAGAATAACAAAGGCTTTAAGTGAAGAATTAAAAAATTAAAAAGAAAAATAAGGAGTTATTTATATGGAAAATAAATATGAATTTTTTATAGCTGGAAGAGCAAGAAATAAAGAAAATATATTAAGAATATGTAATTTATTTGATAAATATAATATATCGTATTATTGTTTTTTAAAAAATGAAGAAAATTGGGGATATGGAAATAAAGAACAAACTCCAGAAGAAAGGCAAAAAGAATTTGAGTCTTTAGATTTAAAAAGTGATGTTGTTTTAAATTTATTTAATAAAGATTTAGAAGGTGAAAAAAGTTCAAAAAATTTACTTTTAGTTTTACCTGCAGGAAAAGCAGCTCATATTGAGTCAGGTATTGCATATGGCTTAGGTAAAAAATGTTATGCAATAGGTAGATATGAAGCAACAGATACATTATATAATATTTTTGATAAAATTTTTAAAAATGAAATAGAACTAGAGAAGTTTTTAGAAACATATTCTAAACAAAAAATTTAGTTAAGAATAGAGGTAAAATATATGTTACACAAAATGAAATTAAATGAAAGCCCATTTGAAAGAATAAAAAATGGGAGTAAAACAATAGAATTTAGATTATATGATGAAAAAAGACAAAAAGTAAAAATTGGAGATAAAATAGAATTTTCAAAATTACCAGATTTACAAGAAAAATTACTAGTTGATGTTACAGGTTTATTAAAAGAAAATAGCTTTTATGAATTATTTAAAAAATTATATAATGATGAAGAAGAAATTAAAGAAAAAACTAATTCTATGTATGAAATTTACCCAAAAGAAAAAGAAGATAAATATGGAGTGTTAGGTATTAAAATAAAAATTAATGTAGATAATTTAAAAGAAAATATTAATAATTTTGTTCCCTATAATGAACAAGAAGAAGTAGAAAAAAATATAATGCTTAAATTTATTAATGATTTTGATGATGTGCTAACTAGAGAAAATGTATATGGACATTTTACAAGCTCAGCATTTGTACTTAATAAAGAAAGAACAAAAATTTTAATGGTATATCATAAAATATATAATTCGTGGGCTTGGACAGGAGGACATAGTGACGGTGATAGTAATCTTTTATATGTTGCAATGAAAGAAGCAAAAGAAGAAACTGGAATAAAAAATGTAAAACCTATTCTAAATGATATATATTCACTAGAATTAATTAGTGTAAGAGGTCACGAAAAAAGAGGAAAATATGTAGCTTCACATACTCATTTTAATATTACATATTTATTAGAAGCAGATGAAAATGAAAAAATACACATTAAAGAAGATGAAAATATTGGTGTAAAATGGGTTCCAATTGACGAAATTTTAGATGCAACTTCTGAAACTTGGGTACGAGATAGAGTTTATTCAAAAATAATAAATAAGATGAAAAAAGATGGTATTATTAAAAACTAAGATATGGAGGAATAGATATGGTAGATTTAAAAGAATTACAAAGGCAAGTTTATCAGAATAAAGTAGAGAAAGGTTTTAATGTAACAGATATCAATAAAGAATTTTGCTTAATATATGGAGAAGTTTCTGAAGCATATGAAGCTTGGAGAAAGAAAAAAGATGATTTAGGAGAAGAACTAGCTGATATTACTATATACTTACTTGGTTTATCAGAGATATTAGGAATAAATTTAGAAGATGAAGTACAAAAAAAGATTTACAAAAATTCTAAACGAGAATATAAGGTTATTAATGGAGTAAATACTAGAATTAAAGAATATGAGGAATAACAAAGGAAGCGGTAAAAATGAAAGAAATATATATAGTAACAGGAGCAAATGGTTTCTTAGGAAATAATATTGTAAGAAAGTTGTTGGAAAAAAATGTAGAGGTTAGATGCTTAGTACTTCCAGATGATAATGCAAAATCATTAGAAGGCTTAGATTGTAAGATTTACAAAGGAGATGTAACTAAAAAAGAAACATTAGAAGAAATTTTTAATGTTGATTCTGAAGCAAAACTTTATGTAATACATTGTGCAGCAATTGTATATATAAAATCTAAATATAACCCAAAAGTTATGGAAGTAAATTATAATGGAACTAAAAATATTATAGATAAAGTACTAGAGAAAAATGCAAAAATGGTATATGTAAGTAGTGTTCACGCAATAACAGAAAAACCAAATGGTGAAAAGATTAGTGAAATAACTGATTTTGATGAAAATAAAGTTGTTGGTTTATATGCAAAATCTAAAGCAAGAACTGCTAAAATGGTTTTAGAAGAAGTAAATAAAAATGGTTTAAATGCGTGTATAGTACATCCTTCTGGAATAATAGGACCAAATGACTATAGTGATACTCATTTAACACAATTAATATTAGATATAGCAAATGGTTCATTAAGGGCTTTTGTAAAAGGTGGATATGATTTTGTTGATGTAAGAGATGTAGCAGATGGTGTAATAAGTGCTTCTAAAATTGGTAAAAAAGGAGAGTGTTATATATTATCAAATAGGTATGTAGATGTTAAAGAATTAGTTGATTTAATAAGTAAAGAAGTTGGAACTAAAAAAATAAAAACAATATTACCTATGTGGATAGCAAAAGTTACAGCACCTTTTTCTGAAATATATTATAAATTAAGAAAAGAACCACCTCTATATACAAAATATTCTTTATATACATTAACTTCAAATTCTAATTTTTCTAATGAAAAGGCTGAAAGAGAATTAGGTTATAAAAATAGGAATATGAAAGATACAATAGCTGATACTGTAAAATGGCTAAGGGAAAATAAAAAAATCAAATAAGGAATTTATAATATGGGAAAAATAGAAGAATATTATAAAAAAACGGAAAATTCTAAACCAAATTTTTTTCTTAAAAAACTTATTGATAATGTTGATATAAAACAAAAAAATGCTGTTGACTTGGGTTGTGGTGCAGGTAGAGATACTTTGTATTTAATAAAAAATGGTTTTAAAGTTTTAGCAATTGATAATGAAGATACAAGTAAAATAATATCTAAAAAACTAAACTCTGAGGAATTAAAAAGGTTTAGGTTTAAATGCCAAGCTTTCGAAGATTTAGAAATAGAAGAAAATAATTTGCTTGTAGCTAATTTTAGTATTTCTTTTTGTAATAAAAATTATTTTAAAAGCTTTTGGAATAAGATAGATAAAAGTATTTTAAAAAATGGATATTTTGTAGGAAACTTTTTTGGGTTAAATGATTCGTGGGCTAAAACAAAAAAAGATATGGTATTTTTAACAAAAGAAGAAGTTTTAGATTTATTTAAAAATAATTTCAATATAATCTTTTTTAAAGAAGTAGAAAAAGACGAAAAAACAGCCTTAGGTGTTATGAAACATTGGCATATATATAATGTAATAGCAAAGAAAAAATAATAAAAAATATAAAAAGCACTCTTAAAATAGAGTGCTTTTGTTAGTGCTCGGCACTAACGCGGGGCAGGTCCTAGTCATTAAATGATTTCAGACCCAGAAGATAAATATTAAACATATTTATCTTGTAGAAAAATTATACAACAGAATTAACAATAAGTAAAGACTTTTTTGAAATTTTATTTTTATTTGTGTTTTTTATAAAGTTTACTATATAGTTGATTTGACTTTTTATATTTAGATCTATTATAATAATATATTACAGTGAAAATATTATGAAAGAAGGGTCTGTTTGTGAAAAAAAGATTAAATATATTTATAGATGAAAGTGGAGATTTTGGCTTTGCTAAAGGGAGTTCAGAGTTATATGCTGTTTCATTTGTATTACACGAAAGTAGCAATTCTATAAGAAATGAATTAACCTATCTTAATGAAAAATTAGATAGCTTAAATTATAATGGTATGATACATTTAGCGTATTTAGTAGCTAAAAGAGGTGATTATACTAATATAGGATTGGAGAGAAGAAAAGAAATTTTTTGGGCTATATTTTATTTCGCAAAAAGAGTTAAAGTTAGAATACATACAGTTATAATAGATAAGAGGTATAAGAATAATAAAAAACAATTAAGCATAGCATTAAGGGGAGAAATAAATAAATTTTTCCAGAAAATTGATGATTATATGCAAGAATTTAAAAGAGTAGTAATTTACTATGACAATGGACAAGAAATATTAGGAAACATAATTGGAAATTTATTAAATACAAAAGATAATATAGAACATAGACAAGACTTTAATCATAAAGAAAAAAGGTTATTTCAGGTATCAGATATGTTAACTTTTATTGATAAAATAGATTATAAATATAATAACAAAATAAAGTTTACCAAAGCAGAAGAATATTTTTTTAAAATAACAGAAATTATAGATATAAAAAGAAGATTAAAAAATAAAAGAATATAAAAAACACTCCTTAAAAAGAGTGTTCTTGCGACGATCACCGTCAACTCGGGTCAGGTCCTAATCATTAAATGATTTCAGACCCAGAAAAATAATATTATTTATAATATATATTATTCTTAAACTAATAAAATTATACACTAAAATTTTAAAAAAGTAAAGGAATTTTGTAAAAAAAGTAAATATTTTTTGTATGATAAAATTTGTTGT
>CALXEY010000090.1 GCA_944387455.1 uncultured Clostridia bacterium | reverse complement strand
AAAAATTTGACAAAATAAAAGACCTATATTTCAAGGTTTTAAGTCTAATTAAAATATAAAAAATACCAAACTGGGGATATAGAGAAAATAGGTTAAAAGGTATTTACGTACCTTTTATATTTTTCAAAAATGTTACAATTGTATTACTTTTTTGTGTCTTTCGTTGTAAAAAATGGTTAATATGTTATAATTTGGGTAAGATAAAATTACAAAGGAGGAGTAATTATGTTAAAATCAAACGTAGCATGGAGTACAAACGAAAATAGTTATGAACAAGGAAAGGAAACAGCTAAAAAAGCAGTGGTAGATTTAGTAGAAACTAAAGTTGCTTTTTTATATACATCAGTAGATAGTGATGTAAAAAAAGTATTAGAAGGAGCTAAATCAGAACTAGGAACTGCACCAATAATTGGTTGTACATCTAGTGCAGGAATTATTACACCAGATGGTTTTATTACAGGAGAAAAAGGTTTTACTGGAATTCTAGCAATTGGAGATCCAGATATGAAAGTAGGAGTAGCAGGCTCAGAAAGGGGTAAAAACCCAAGAGAAACAGGAAGAAAATTAGCAAAAGAAGCAATGGAGAAGGCAGGAAAAGATTGTGTACCAGCATATTTTTATATGGTAGCATCACCAGCTGAAGAAGAAGAATACATCAAAGGAATCGAAGATGTTGTAGGAAGAGTTCCAATATTTGGAGGAAGTGCAGCAGATAATACTGTAGAAGGAAAATGGAGTATATTCACAAATGATAAAATATTTAGTGACGGAGCAGCAATAGCATTTTTCTATACAGATAAAGAAATTAAAAATGTATTCACAGGAGCATATAATGAAACAACAAATTCAGGTGTAATAACAAAAGTAGAAGGAAAAAGAACATTAGTAGAAATAGACGGAATACCAGCTCAAAAGAAATATGCAGAATGGACAGGCGTAAAAGCAAAAGATATGAAAGAAAATAATCTATTAGTAACAACAATTACAAGACCTTTGGGAGTAAAAGATAGATTAGGAGATTTAATAGCAATTCGTCACCCAATGTATGGAAACAAAGACGGTTCAATGAATATAGGAGCAAACTTAGCAGTAAACACAGCAGTAATTCAAATGGAGGCATCAGTTGATGAATTAATTAATTCTACAGGAAAAACAATGAAAGAATTAAACAAAGATATGGAAAGTGAAGTAGGAGCATATCTATTAGTACACTGTGGTGGAAGAAGATTAGGAATCGGAGATAGAATAGATGAAGTTGCAAAACAATTAAAGAAAGAAGCAAAAGGAGTACCATTTTTAACAATATTTACATTTGGTGAATATGGTGTAAGAGATCACGGCTCAAATACAACAGGAGGTTTAATGTTATCATTTACAGCATTTGGTAAATGAAGAGCAGGGAAAAAACCACAAAATAATAATAAATATGTGTGCACATTAGAAAACTTTGGAGACGGTACACAAAAAATATGCAAAATTGTAAATAATAAGGAGGGAGCAAGCGTGAAAAATTTAATAGGTTATGAGTGGAAAGATGCTTCAAATGGAGCAGTAATAGAAGTTGTAAACCCAGCAACTCAAGAGCTTATTGATACAGTACCAAATGTAACAGATGAAGATGTAGATGAAGCAGTAAAAGTAGCAATGGTGGAGCAAAAGAAATGGGAAAAAGTATCAATATATGAAAGAGCAGATATATTATATAAATTTGTAGACTTGATAGAAGAAAATAAAGAAAGATTAGCAGTTTTATTATCAAATGAAACAGGAAAACCAATAAAAGAAGCAAGAGGAGAACTTGCAAATGTAAGAATAGGTGTTAGAGGTTTTGTAGAAAAAGCAAAACACTTATATGGAAAATCAGTACCAGAAGGGTCTGAAGCAGGACAAGAAAAAACAATACAATTTACAAAAAGATATCCAGTAGGAGTTATAGCTGCAATTATACCATTTAACTTCCCAAGTGATTTGTTCTGTCAAAAAGTACCACCAGCATTAATGATGGGAAATAGTATAATTGTAAAACCTTCAAATTATAACCCATTAACATTAATAGAATATGTAAAATTAATGATTGAAGCAGGAGTACCTGCTGGTTGTATACAAATATTAACAGGAGACGGACCAACAGCAGGACAAGCATTAGCTAGACATAAAGGAGTACATCTAGTATCATTAACAGGAGGAACAGCAGCTGGAATTCAAACAATGGGAACTTGTTCACAAAACTTAACACACGTAATGTTAGAATTAGGTGGAAATGATGCGTTTATATTCCTAGAAGACGGAGATATGGACTTAGCAGTAAAAGAAACAATCTGGGGAAGATTATATAATGGTGGACAAGTATGTTGTGCAAGTAAAAGATTTTTAATACACAACTCAAGAAAACAAGAATTTATAGACAGAATGAAAGAAGTAATATCTAATCTAAAAGTTGGAGATCCAATGGAAGAAGATACAGATATGGGACCAATGATTAATATAAATGCAGCAAAAAGAATAGAAGAACAAGTAAATCAAATGGTAGCTGAAGGAGCAACAATAGTATGTGGTGGAAAAAGAGAAGATGCATATTATTATCCAACAATCTTAGATAATGTAACAAAAGATATGGAAGCCAGCAAAGATATGGAAATATTTGGACCAGTAATATCTGTAATAGGATTTGATGATGTAGAAGAAGCAATTAAAATTGCTAACCAGTCTTCATATGGACTATGTGGCTGTGTAATATCAAAAGATGTATCAAGAGCAATGAAAATAGCAGATAGACTAGAGTGTGGAGGAGCAGTAGTAAATGGAGCAAGCTTCTATCGTTCATTTGAAATGCCATTTGGTGGTTGGAAACACTCTGGAATAGGAAATGAAGGAGTAATGACAACATTAGAAGAAATGTCAAGAATAAAAACAATAGTATTAAAAAATATCTTATAATTTAGTTTAAAATAAAATAAAACACCAAAAGAGATGTTTATTAAATATTTTAAATAAACATCTCTTAAGGTGAAATATAAAAGAAAAGGTGAATTAAATGGATAAAAAGAAAAAAATAATACTAATCTCAGTAATATCAGTAATTGTTTTATTAATAATAGTTGGAGTAGTATTGTATCTAGTTTTAAATAATAATAACGGTAATAATGAGATAGTAAATGAAGGAACAGAAAACTCAAAATTAAGTAAATTATACCAGGAATTGAGTAGTAAAAATTCATTTAGTTTTGAAACAATATTAGATGATGATAATAAAATGTTTTATGCAAAATCAGGAAATATGGCATATACAGATACTGATTATAATGGTAATGAATCAAAATTTATAATAAGAGACGGAAATTCATATTTATTAGTAGATGATACAAAAACATATTATACTTATAAAAATAATATGGTAAACTTAAACGAAGTACAAGAAGCATTTGATGAATTAATAAATACTGAAGGCTTTGAAACAGGAAAAGAAGAAATAAATGGAGAAAACTACAATTATGAACAATATGCAGGAAAAACAAACTTAACACTTCGAAGTTTTGATGAAGATGCAAATAATATACAAACTAGATTGTATTTTAAAGGTGATGATTTAGCTTATATAAAAACAATATCAGGAGAAACAGAAGAATTGTTAAAAGTAAATATATCATATGAAGTAGATCAAAGTTTATTTGAAATACCAAGTGATTATAAAGAAGTATAGCAGTTAAGCTAAAATGTAATATAATTTATATTTATATTATCATTTGTTTAAGAATTGAAAATAAAAGGGAAAATAAATTTTAAGGAGGAATTTTAAATGTCAGAAAAATTTGTTTTAAATGAAACATCTTACTTCGGAAAAGGAGCAAGAGAAGAATTAGCAACAGAAATTAAAAATAGAGGTTTTAAAAAAGTATTTTTAGTAAGTGATAAGTCATTAGTAGAAGCAGGCGTTACAGCAAAAGTAGAAGAAGTTTTAAATAATGCAGGAATACCATATGATTTATATGATGAAATAAAACCAAACCCAACAATAAAAAATGTATTAGACGGGGTAGATGCTTGTAAAAAATCAAAAGCAGACTTAATAGTAGCAGTAGGAGGAGGTTCAAGCATTGATACAGCAAAAGGAATATCAATAGTAATGACAAACCCTGAAAGAGCAGACATAAAATCATTAAATGGAGCATCAAACACAGTAAATAGGGGTATGCCATTAATAGCAATGCCAACAACAGCAGGAACAGCAGCTGAAGTTACAATAAATTATGTAATAACAGATGAAGATGCAAAAATAAAAATGGTATGTGTAGACCCAAATGATATACCAATATTAGCAATAGTAGACTCAGAACTTATGGCATCAATGCCAAAATCATTAGCTGCAGCAACAGGTATGGACGCATTAACACACGCAGTAGAAGGATATATCACAAAAGCACATAATGATATGTCAGATATGTTCCATATGCAAGCAATAAAAATGATATTTAAATACTTACCGGCAGCTGTAAACGACAAAGACCCAGTAGCAGTAGAAAAAATGGGTATGGCACAATATATAGCAGGAATGGGCTTTAGTAATGTAGGACTTGGAATAGTACACTCAATGGCACATCAATTAGGAGCAGTATATGATACACCACACGGAATAGCAAATGCAATGCTACTTCCAACAGTAATGAGATTTAATGGAGAAAACAAAGAAACAGCAGGAAGATTTAGAGAAATATTAGTAAACATAGGAAGACCAGATGCAGAGCACTTAAATGACCAAGATGTAATAAACACATTTGTATGGATGATATCAGAACTTAGTAAAGCAGTAGGAATAACAACAACAATAAAAGATTATGGAGCAAAAGAAGAAGATTTTGAAATGCTTGCAGAAAAAGCAATGAACGATCCTTGTAAACCAGGGAACCCAAGAGAAGTAACAAAAGAAGACTTCATAGAACTATATAGAAGAGCAATGTAACAATGCGAATTTCGGGGACGGGGCATTTTTGTCTCATTTTTCCAATTATTACCAAAATGCGACAAAAATGCCCCGTCCCCAATTGTCTCAAAATTTCA
>CALXEY010000089.1 GCA_944387455.1 uncultured Clostridia bacterium | reverse complement strand
AAGGCTAGGATAAATAAAACACTTGGAAGTATTTTTATATTAATGTATTTTGCTTATATAATATATGTAAAATAAGAAAAGAGTAGGAATTAAGTTAATAATTCCTACTCTTCGAAGATTAAGAGTTACTCTTCTCTAAGTTCAGGGTGTGTTGCTTCAAGTTCGGAGAACATATCATACTCTCTATCTGCTTTTTTCATAATATATGAGGCAGTGAAATATCCACCGAAGATTGCAACAGCAACAATCAAAATGGCTAGTACAACAATTATTGTCTTGTCATTTTTCTTTTTTCCTTTCCCAAGCAGAGCATCTGCAATTCTAGAAAGAGCATTAGGAACTTCTCTTGCAGCATTTACAACATTATGAACTTGTGCAAAAGTGTTCCAACCGGCTGTTAGCCCAGCAGAAAGAGTTTTCTCTTCAAAAAATGTTTTCAGACTACGAATCCAAATATAAAAACCTGTTGGAATTATAGTTGCAACACAGAAGAGATAAATCAAATCTGCTGAAAGACTTTGAACTGCTAGAATTGTTTCTTGACTTACTTTTAGTAGAGGAAGAATATAAGGTGAAACAAGTAGCAAGATATAGCCATATACCATTGTGAAACCAGCAATAGCCATAATATATCCTGTTACCATATAAACCCTAAAGCTTCCGCCTACTTGTTTAGACTCTGACCAGTACCGACCAACATAACTAGCATTTGACCAAGAAATTGCAAAGTTCAGTGCGAGCAAGAGAAACAAAAACAAATAAGCCATCTTAATCTCCTTTTGTTCTTAAGTAGATATTAATCTACTTAAACCAATATAAACTACACTTATATTATACATAAAATAACAATAAGTGTCAAAAAAATATTTAAAAGAAATATATTTGTAATAATAAAAAAATATTAATGTTACAGACTTTTTGCTTTCTTTGTTGTATAATATATAGGAAAGATTTGTTAAGGAGTTTGCATATGGGGAAAAAAGGTAGATATACTAAAAAAAGAAAGATAACAAAGAAGAAAAATAATAAAATTATTTTATTTCTTTTTATTGTAATAATTGTTATTGTTTGTTTTATAGTTGGAAAAAGAGAAAATGAAAATTTAGCAGTTACAACGTCTGCTTCTATTGGTGAGATTATTGATATAATAGAAGAAGGACAAGCAGATGTAAATAGATATATTGTATATGGAACACACTTAAATGTGGAAGGAACTTTAAGTATTACTCCAGGTGATATAGAAAATGTCCAATTAGTTGCAAAAAAATCTTCTGGTGAGGAAGTAGAAATTAAGACTACATATGAATATGAAAATGGAAATATTACATTTACTACATTAGATAAAATAAATTTAGGGCTTGATTTAGAAAGTTTAGATAGTGAAAATTATTATATTTTATTAAAAATCACATATCCAAATGAAGAAGTAAAATATTATTCTTTGGAAAATGATTCAGAATATACTAAACCTATTGAATATTATACTTTAACTAGAAATAATACTAATAATAAAATTGAAATAGAGTTTTTAACACAAAATAGTGTTTCTGCTTTAGTATTAAATATTAATAAAGTTTCAAAACTGCCAGATGATGTATATGATGTTGTAATAGACCCGGGGCACGGTGGTAATGATAGTGGTGCAATTTCTACTAGTGGTGATTATGAGTCAGATATTGTACTTGATTGTGGCTTAGATTTAAAGAAAAGATTAGAAAGTTTAGGTTTAAAAGTATTAATTACAAGAGACGGTTCAGAAGGAGAAGATTATGATATTTACAATATTTATGATGAAGAAGGAAGAGTAACCTTAGCTAATAAGTCAGGTGCTAAAATTCTTGTTTCTCTACATTTAAATAGTAATGAGTATGATTTAACATATGGGGGAGTAGAGGTATATGCAGCTCCTAATCTAGATTTAAGTTTAGCTGAGAGCTTTGCAGATAATATTGTAGAAAAAGGAAATACTTCGTATTCTAAAATGGAAAGTTTTAAAGAAAAACCAGGTGTTTATGTTAGAACATTAGAAATAGGAAATAGAAATTCTGGAACTTTTAAAGGATACAAAGGTATATATGATGAAGCAGCATATTTGTTTATAATAAGAGAAATTGGCGGAATTGCAACTGGTGCATATGTAAATGGAAGTAGCCAGAGTTATGGTGAAAATATATATAGAAATTCAAATGTTGGAGTAGAAGGATATTTAATTGAACTTGGATATATGAACGTAAATAAAGATATAAGAAATATAAAAAATAATAAAGAATCATATATGCAAGCAATAGCTGATAGTATTAATTCTTTTTATAAAATAAAAGAATAAACATAAAATAAAAAATATTTGTAATTAATTTTACAAATATTTTTTATTTTTATATTATTTAGGGTTTATAACAGATCTATATATTAAGCCTGTATCCATATCTTTTTCAAATTCTACTCTATAATAATTTTCTGGTACAATTTCTTCTTTTAAACCTGCAATGTTTTGTTCATTTACTTCATATTCTTCACCATTAAAATTAATTTCTTTAATTTGCCTAGAAGAATTATCTTGTTGTTGTTCATTATTTAATTCTATAGTACTAAGTAAACCTCTTACAGTTACTCCTTGTAAATTAGTACTTTGATATACTTCAAATTTATTATTAAATGTTAAAACATCTTCTTCACTAATTTTAGGACTACTTAAGTTATTTATCAAATCAGAATAAACACCAAGGTTAGGTATTAGTTTAGTTACTGGGTTTTCTTGATAACCTAATTCTAACATTTGACCATTATTTACTTCTTCGATTCTTTGTCTTACAGTAACTAGAAAGTTTTCAACTGTAACTTCATCAAAATTAGTAAGTGGGGAAGTATTATCTGTTGTAAAATCTTCTATACTTACATCATTTGTGAAATTAATATTATTTTCTAGTTTATAAGTATAATTCTTATCAGATTTTTGTAAAGTTAGTTCATAAGTTTCTTTTACATTTTCAGTATTTAAATTATTTAAATTTATTTTACCGTTTAAGCTTAAATCTTCATTATTATAATTTGTGTTTAATAAAATATTATATTGAATATTGTTTTCATCTGTTATTATTTTTTGTATATCCAAAGTTCCTTCATTTAAACTAATAAGTATTTTACTTAATTTACCATTATTTTTATAAACAGTAATTTCTAAGTTTTCATTATTCAAATAATTATTATTTTGTATATTTGATATTAATTCTTCAATGTTACTAGTAGTAATATTTGTAGAATTTTTAAATTCCTTTAAATAATTATTCAAATTTTCTAATGATGCTTGGTCATTTTTTAATGTTTCTAATAAATTTATTACAAGTTCTTGCGTTTCGGAACCTTGAAGAGTTAACCTATATCCTGTTCCATTTAAATCACTTAATTTAGAGAATTTATCTTCACCAATATTTTTGAAAATATTAGTATAACTATTTAATTGTTCTTGGTTTATTTGTATATTTGTTAAATTACCTAATACTCCTAATATATTTATTATATTTTTTAGTTCATTTATATTTTCACCTTGTAAATCATTTAATTTATCTGGTTCTACAGTAAGAAATCTAGCTCCTACATAATCTGTTTGGACACCTAATTGGTTTCCTATTTTTCTATAAACTAGAGGAAAGTTTACATTGCTAGAATAATTTAAACTAATATTTTGTTCTTCTTTGGAATTTGTATTATCTTTTTTACCTGAAAAACTAATATTAAAATTATTTAAGTTTTCTATATTTGTAACAGAGCTATCAACTGCGTTTACTGTAAAACTTCCTTCATTATTATAAGAGTTATTATTTTTCTTATTTAAATAAGTTTGTACATTTTGTTCAACAAAACTATTTTCATTATTACTTATTTGTGAAATATATTTAAAAAATAATTCTTTATTTCCCTTAAATATATCTGTTAAAAAATAAACAAGAAGTAGGGAAGATATAATTATTAATATTAGTAATAAAATTATTACAAAAACAATTACTTTTTTACTTTTCTTTTGATTCATAGATAAATTCTCCTTTTAAAAATTTCTTTTGTTTATTCATCCCAGTTATGATATATGTTTGAAACATCATCTAAATCTTCTAGATTTTCTATTAATCTTTCCATTTTTTCAGATGCTTTTTCATCTAATTTAACAGTTGTAGTAGGTAGCATTTGAACGTCTGCCTCTAAGAACTCTAAACCTTCTGCTTCTAGTTTTTCTCTTACTTCTGAGAAATTAGAAGGGTCTGTTGTTATTTCATATACTTCGTCTAGTGTTTGAAAATCTTCTGCTCCTGCATCTAAAGCTAACATCATTAGGTCATCTTCTGACATATTTGTACTTTCTTTTTCTATTACAATAACACCTTTTTTATTAAACATATATGATACACAACCTGTTGTTCCTAAGTTTCCACCAGCTTTATCAAATACGTGTCTTACATCAGCTGCTGTTCTGTTTTTATTATCTGTTGCTGCTTCTACTATTACTGCAACTCCATTTGGTCCATATCCTTCATATGTAATTTCTTCATAATTCTCATTTGATGAAGAAGCTTTTTTTAATGCATTATTTATAGTATCATTTGGCATATTAGCTGCCTTACATTTTGCTATAACACTTTTTAATTTTGAGTTACTTTCTGGCTCTGGTCCACCTTCTTTTACTGCTATTATTAGTTCTCTTCCAAGTTTAGTAAATATTTTACCTCTTGCTGCATCTGCTTTTCCTTTTTTTGCTTGTATATTATGCCATTTTGAGTGTCCTGACATTTTTGATTCCTCCTTTAAAATGTAATTTACTTAATTATTTTATCACATTTTTTTGCTTTTGTGTAGTGTTTTTTGATAAATTATTTTGGTGTGAACATTAATAATTTTAAGTTAAAATATGTTTAAAGTCTAATTTTGTCGAATTATGGCGAACGAATTTTCTTGACATTTCAATAAAAATGTATTATTATATTAATATCATTTTTCAACAATTTAATTTTTTCAACAATTTTTTTCGTTTATTTCAAGAAAAAAATAAAATAAAAAATTAAAATAAAAATTTAAGAAAAGAAAGGATGTGTGC
>CALXEY010000088.1 GCA_944387455.1 uncultured Clostridia bacterium | reverse complement strand
GCTTTAAAAATCTAGTATTTACTACTTCTGCTTCTATTTTATCTTTTTTTAGCATATTTGCAACTTCCATTGCTCTAGATACAGTTTTTCCAATCGCAATTATTGACACATCTTTTCCTTTATTTAATATTTCTGCTTTTCCTAAATCTATTTTTTCACATTTATTAAATTTAATGTTACTACTTTCTCCCCCTCTTGGATATCTAATTACTACTGGTCTTTTTATTTTAATAGCAAATTCTAACATTTTTTCTAATTCTTTAAAATCTTTTGGTGCCATTATCACAAGATTAGGAACTAATCTAAAAAATGCCATATCAAATGTTCCTTGATGTGTTTCTCCGTCTTGCCCTACTATTCCTGCTCTATCTACTAACATTATAACTGGTAAGTTTTGTATTGCAACATCGTGTATTACTTGGTCATATGCTCTTTGATAAAATGATGAATATATTGGCACAAACGGAATAAGCCCTGCTTTTGCCATACCTGCTGCCAAACCTATTGCGTGCTGTTCTGCAATTCCTATATCAAAAAATCTATCTGGAAATTCTTTTTGAAATTCTTTTAAGCCTGTTCCGTCTTTCATTGATGCTGTTATTGCAACTATTTTTTTATTTTCTTTTGCTAAGTTTATTAATTTATCACCAAATATTTTTGAATAGTCTTTTTTCTTTTCTCCTATTGTTTTTCCTGTTTCTATATCAAAAGGACCTGTTGCGTGATATTTATCTGGGTTTTCTTCCGCTATTTTATAATCTTTTCCTTTTTTAGTTAGAACGTGTAAAAGAACTGGTCCATCTAATTCTTTTGTTATTTTAAGCATCCTTTCTAATTCTTCTATATTATGCCCATCTACTGGTCCTAAATATCTAAAACCAATATCTTCAAAAAACATTTTAGGGATAATTAATTGTTTTATACTTCTTTTTATTCTTTGAACAACTTTTACAAATGGTTTTCCTACTACTGGTATTTTGTTTATTATTTTTTTCAAAGAAATATTTGATTTTGTATAAGTTCTTTTTGTTCTTAATTTACTTAAGAGCATATTCATACCACCAATATTTTTTGATATGCTCATTTCGTTATCGTTTAATATAACAGTCATTTTTGTTCCGCTATATCCTGCATCATTTAACGCTTCTAATGCCATACCACCAGTTAAAGCTCCGTCTCCTATTACTGCTATTACTGAATTATTCTTATTTTCAATGTCTCTTGCTCTTGCCATACCTAATGCTGCTGATATTGATGTACTACTATGTCCTGTATTAAAACAGTCTGTTTCTGATTCGTTTGTTTTTGGAAAGCCTGCTATTCCATTTAGAGTTCTTAATGTTTTCATTTGCTCTTTTCTTCCAGTTAATATTTTATGCACATAAGTTTGATGCCCTACGTCCCACACAACTTTATCTTCTGGCAAGTTAAATACACTGTCAATTGCTATTGTAAGCTCAACAACGCCTAAATTTGATGCTAGATGTCCTCCGTTTTTAGATACTATTTCTAATATATATTTTCTTAAATCTTTAGCTAATATTTTTTTGTCTTCTATATTTAATTTTTTTAAATCTTCTAATGAATTTACTTTTTCCAACATTTTTATATACCTCTTACCTTCTTTGCCTTTTTATTATAACATATTTGTCAAATATAAGAAAAGACAAGTTATACTAAGTTTTACCTTAAATATAACTTGTCTTTTGAATCATGATTGTTTGACTTTTACTCTACTGTGATGTTGCCATTTGTACTGGTTGCTTTTATTGAAACTATGTATCCATGTTGTCCTCGATTCTTGTTTAAAACCTCACCATATTTAGACTTTGCAACAAGATTAACCTTTCTAACATTTCTAGGAAATATATTAATATCTCCTCTTAATGTAGAAATCTGAGTATCAACTCTTGACTGTGCATTGATATACATATTCACATTTCCAGCATTTGATTTCACAACTGCTTTTATGAATATTGCACTTAGAACAATGTTTCCAGAAAAAGTTTCAACTCTTATCAGCCTTGCTGCAACTCCGGAGTTTATCTCTACTTTTGCGGAACTTCCCTTTACCTTAATTTCACTAAAAATTTCTCCTGGTAACCAAATATCAAGCTTCAAGTCTGAAGTTTTAACAATTCCCTTAACATTTGTTACTACATAAAGTCTATTTCGCAAAATATATGTGTCAAACTCCACATCTCCTGATGTAACATCAGCTTCTCCCCAAAACTTTACTGTAATAATTTGAGAAGTCCACTGATGAAATCTCACATCAATTTTCGTTACATCAACTTCTATTGATTCTACAAAATCTGCATCACACTTTTGTACTTCATCAAATACCTTCCGAGCTTCCACTTTGCCTCTTGTCCTTTTTTGACTCGTTTTTGCCATGATTCTCCTTCCATTTAATTAGTAATACTATATTACTAATTTTAGCTACTATAAGGCTTTTGCCCTATCTTTTCTATTATAGCACCAAAATAGAAAAAAGCAAGAAGTTTTTGTGCTTCCTGCTATTTTACTACTATTTTTCCGTCTTTAACACCTATTTTATTTATTTTATTCTTTTTTAAGTTTCCGTCTAATATTTCTTCTGCTAATCTATCTTCTAAAACACTCTGAATAGTTCTTCTTAAAGGTCTTGCACCAAAGTTCTTATCAATACCTTTGCTTGCTATTAATTCTTTAACTTCTGGTTCTAATTCTATTTTAATTTTTTGTGCCTCTAATCTTGAAGTTACTTCTTTTAACATTATATCAATAATTTTTGATATTTCATTATCTGTTAATTTATGGAACACAATTATTTCATCAATACGATTAATAAATTCTGGTCTTAATTCTTTCTTTAATGCATCCATAACTTCTTTTTTAATGTCTTCATATTCTTTTTTAGAACTTTCTTCTTTTTCTTTATTATCTTTGTTAGTTTTAGAAAAACCTAAAGTCTTTTTATCTGTTATTAATCTTGCCCCTATATTTGATGTCATAATTATAACAGTATTTTTAAAGTTTACAGTTCTACCTTGTGAATCTGTTAATCTTCCGTCTTCTAGTATTTGAAGAAGCATATTCATAACATCTGGGTGTGCTTTTTCTATTTCATCAAACAAGATTACAGAATATGGTTTTCTTCTTATTTTTTCTGTTAATTGTCCACCTTCATCAAAACCTACATAACCTGGAGGTGAACCAATTAATTTTGAAACAGAGTGTGGTTCCATGTATTCAGACATATCAATTCTTATAATGGCATTTTCATCACCAAATAAACTCTCTGCTAATGCTTTTGAAAGTTCTGTTTTACCAACACCAGTTGGACCTAAAAATAGAAATGAACCTATTGGCCTTTTTGGATCTTTTAAACCAACTCTACCTCTACGAATTGCTTTTGCTACTGCTTCTACTGCCTCATCTTGTCCTATTACTCTTTCATGTAATGTTTTTTCTAGATTCTTTAATCTTACATTTTCATCTTCAGTAATTTTCTTAGCTGGTATTCCTGTCCAACTAGAAATTACTTCTGCTACATTTTCTTCAGTGATATTTGTAATAGTTTTATCATTTTTATTTTGCCATTTCTTTTGCTCTTTTTCGTATTTTTCTTTTAATTCTTTTTGTTTGTCTCTTAAAGCTGCTGCCTTTTCAAATTTCTGTATTCTTACAGCTTCTTCTTTATCATTTTCAACTTTTTCAATATCTTCTTGTAATTTCTTTAAACTATCTGGTTCTGTGAAAGTTTTTAATTTAGCACGTGATGCTGCTTCATCAATTAAGTCAATTGCTTTATCTGGTAAGTACCTATCATTAATATAACGTATAGACATCTTAACAGCAGCTTCAATAGCTTCATCTGTTATTTCAACACCGTGATGTGCCTCAAATTTATCACGTAAACCTTTTAAAATCTTAATTGTATCTTTTTCACTTGGTTCATTTATTATAACTGGACTAAATCTTCTTTCTAATGCTGCATCTTTTTCAATATATTTTCTATATTCGTTTAAAGTAGTTGCTCCTATTAATCTAATTTCTCCTCTTGCAAGTAATGGTTTTAAAATATTTGCTGCATCAATTGCACCTTCTGCTGCACCTGCTCCTACTATTGTATGTATTTCATCAATAAATAATATTACATCTCCTGCTTTTTTTGCTTCTTCTAAAGCTTTTTTAATTCTTTCCTCAAAATCGCCTCTATATTTACTTCCAGCAACCATACCAGAAATATCCATAGTTACAACACGTTTTCCTTTTAAAGTTTCTGGAACATCACCAGAAACAATTTTTTCTGCTAAGCCTTCAACAGCTGCAGTTTTACCAACACCAGGCTCTCCTATCAAACAAGGGTTATTTTTAGTTCTTCTAGATAAAATCTGAATAACTCTTTCAATTTCAGTTTTTCTACCAATTATAGGGTCTAATTTACCTTCTTCTGCTTTTTTAGTTAAATCTTCTCCAAATTGGTTAAGAGTTGGTGTTTGATTATAACTACCTTTACCTCTGTTGTTATTTCCACCTTCGTTTGAAGCAAAATCTTCACCTTCATTTATAACTCTTACGATTTCTCCATAAAGTTTTGGTATATTTACATTTAATTCTAATAAAATTCTTGTTGCAATACTATCTGCTTCTCTTAATATTCCTATTAAAATATGTTCTGTTCCTATATAATTATAACCTAATTTTCTAGCTTCTATAAAAGCATTTTCAATAACTCTTTTAGTTCTTGGAGTAAAACCTAAAGTTTCAGTAATTGGTGAATCATTTCCAACCAAATTAACAATTTCATCTATTACCATATCAGGTTCTATTCCTTGGTTTTGTAAAACTTTAGAAGCAACTCCGCTTCCTTCTTTTACCAAACCATATAAAATATGTTCTGTTCCAACATAATTATGCCCAAGTTCAACTGCTAAACTATCTGCAAGTTCAATAGCTTTTTTAGCTCTATTTGTAAAACTATATGTCATAAAAATCAACTCCTCTCTATTTAACTATTTGTTTTATTATTTCTGCTCTTTTTATTTCTTGCTCTACTTTATCATATTTTGCTCCTAAATATTTTTGTAAATTTGCTGG
>CALXEY010000087.1 GCA_944387455.1 uncultured Clostridia bacterium | reverse complement strand
GTTGTAATTGCTAAATATTCAATACCTTTCTTTAAGCTTTGAATTTCATAAACAGCTTTTGCAGGGTCTGTTATTTGGTAAAACACAACTGTATCAATTGTAATTGTAACATTATCTTTAGTGATAACATCTTGTGGTGGAATATCCATTGTTTGTTGTTTTAAACTAACAACACTTCTTACGTGGTCTAAAAATGGTACAATTATTGTAAGACCAGCATCTGCAACCTTATAAAATTTACCTAATCTTTCTATAATGTATACCTCGGATTGTTTAACAATCTTAATTGACATTGCAGCTAAAATTAAAATAATAATTAATAATATAATTAAAACTACCATAATTTTCCTCCTTTAATTTTTATTTAAAATATATGTAGTAATAAAAATAACTTATTTTATTGGTGTAACAATAAGTTTAACACCTTTAATTTCCTTTATCTTAACTTCTGTACCTTTAGGAATTTCTATATCGTTTTCACCAGTAGCAGACCAAAGTTCTCCTTCAACTTTAACTTGCCCTGTAGAATTTATAGAACTTATATCTTTTGTAACAATACCTTTTTTATCTATTAAAGAAAAAGCATTTGTTTTTGTTGTCTCAACTTTAGCAAATTTCTTTACAAGTGGTTTAGTTGCTAAAATTAAAATTACAGAAGAAATTAAAAACACAGTTGTCTGAATTATAATATTATCTGTAACAAAACTTACTGCCATTGCAATTAGTGAACCAATTCCTAACCAAAAAATTAAAAAACCTGCTGTCAAAACCTCACCAATTACAAAAACACCTGCTAAAATTAACCATATATACCACATAAAGAAATCCTCCTTTAATTACCAACTATTACTATTATAACATATATTAAACAAAAATGGAATATGTAAACCAAAAAAAAGTGAGAATTTTGGGGACGGGGCTTTTTTGTCTCATTTAAAAAAGAGCAAAGACTATTCTTTACTCTTTCTAACATATTCTATTATATCTGAAATATTACAATCTAAATAATCACATAAACGTGCAAGCACAAATATATCAATACGAACTAATTCGCCAGATAAAAGTCTTTTTAAGACTTTAAAATCAGTATTTGTATCTCTCATAACTTTATTTATACTTAAATTTTTTTCTTTTAAAATATCTTCTAATTTAAATAAATAATAGCCTTTTTCTATTTTTACTTTAATCATAAAAACTCGTTTCTCCTAAAATTTTATAAATAAATTATATATTTTTAATAGGATACTTGACTATTGGTTATATAACCAGTATAATAAAACAAAGTATTGGATATATAACCAATATAAAAATATAGAAGGGAGATATACAAATGTTTAAATTAAAGAAAAACAAAGGAGAAAAAGGAATAACACTTATCGCATTAATAGTAACTATTGTAGTTTTATTAATATTGGCAGGCCTTTCAATTGCTATGCTAACAGGTAATAATGGTATTTTAACACAAGCACAAGAAGCAAAAAAAGAAACTGAATCTGCTTCATTAGAAGAAAAAATAAAATTATTAGCAACAGAAACAACAATTAATGAATATGTTGGAGAAAATCCGAGCAAAACAGTACAACAATTACAAAAAGAATTAAATGAGCAAGGAGAAAATGTATTAGTAGTACAATGGGATAAATACATAATATTTGATTTAGATGAAAATAAAGAGTACAGAGTTACGAATAATGGAGAAGTGGAGTATTTTGGTGAAAGTACAATGGGGAATATATTAAAAAATACAACAACTCCAAATTCTGAACAAGTAGAAAGTAGAAATAATGGATATATTGGAGTTGGAACAGATGGAGCAACAGTTAATTTAGATTTATGGAAATATACAATAAATAATTCAAACGGATATACATTAAATAATAGTATAGAAGATTTAAAAGGAACTTCAATTATAGATATGTCAGATAGTTGTGGATATGTTGTAGGAGACAATGAAGAAAATATTACTAATGGGCAAATAAAAGGCTCAGTACCTATGTTTATAAAATCAGCAGATAATGACTATTGGATAGCAGTAACTTCAATGTTTGGTACTTTTTATAATATTAAAAGTTTAACAACACCACCTGAGATACCAAATACAGTTATAAGTTTAAGAGAAACATTTTTGTTTTGTGATAATTTAATATCAATGCCTGAAATACCAAGAGATGTAACAAATATGGGGTCTACATTTAGTACTTGTATTAAATTGGTTAATGTTACAAATATACCAGATAAAGTTACTAATATGAATTCTACATTTCAAGGTTGTACTTCTTTAGAAAGTTTTGGTGATATTCCAGATAGTGCGGAGACATTAAGTTGTACTTTTTATGAGTGTAAGAATTTAGAAACAATTGGAAATATAGGAAATGGAGTAAAGAATATGTACTTAGCTTTTGGATGGTGTTCAAAATTATCTGGAATTTCTAATATTCCTCAAAGTGTTGAAAATTTAAATAGTGCATTTGTTGGTTGTACAAGTATATCAGATATTAATATTATAATACCTGAAACTGCAAATGATATTACAAATATATTTAGTAGTTGCAAAAATTTACAAGGGACAATTAGAATAAATGCCAATCCTGAAAAATATGATTGGTGTTTTGATAATAATAGTGCGGCTGATGGAACAGGTTTAATAATAACTGGGTCAAGTCCTATATTACAAGAATTGAAGACAATGTATGCATATAACAGTAAGATTATATTTCAATAAGAGCTAATATAAGTAATGGTAAAAAATGATAAATAAAAATTAATAAAGAAAAAGAAAGAATAATGTATTTTTGATATTAGATGGCGTATCAATTGGAATAAATGTTATACCTAGAATTTGATGTACAGATTTAAATATTTAAAATTTTAGAAGTAAACTTAATGTTTGCTTCTTTTTTTGAATATTTTTTTTTAAAAAAGCTCATAATTAAAATAGGTGATTAAAATGAGTGATAAAATAAAAGAAAACAAAGAAAATCAAAAAATGGTAAGAAGAGATGATGTAGAGGTAGGGGAAGATACTACAAAATATGGAGAATTTGTATCATCATATTTTGCGTGGATACCACTTCCAGAACAGAAGGAAAAAGCAAAGAGGTTAGAAAATATAACAAAGAAAGAAAATGGAGAAAAAGAGAGAAAAGATTAGAAAAAGTTAGATAAAAAGAGAAAATAAAAGAAAATTGATAGATTTTAATACTTGAAGGTCAGAAAAGGTCAAAAAATGTATTTGTAAAAATCTAAAAAGAGAGTATAATATTATTGTAGGTCAAAGAAAGTCAAAGTTAAAACTAGGAGGTATGTAATATGCGTATGTCAGATATAATAGAAGAATTTATAAAAGAATTATTTGATGAAGGAAATGATGCAGTAGAAATACAAAGAAACGAACTTGCAGAACATTTTAATTGTGTACCATCACAAATAAACTATGTAATATCAACAAGATTTAAGCCACAACAAGGTTATTATGTAGAAAGTAGAAGAGGTGGTGGAGGTCATATAACAATAAAAAAAGTAAATAATGATAAAGAAGATTATATAATGCATATTATAAATAATATAGGAAATGAATTAACATCAAATGATGCAGATATATTAATAAGTGACTTTCTATCTTATAATATAATAGATACAAAAGAAGCAAAATTATTAAAAGTAGCAACAAATGATAAAGTGCTGAAACTTCCAAAAGAAATAAAAGATGAAGTACGAGCAAGAATATTTAAAAATATGTTATTAAATGTATAAGGAGGAGATAATTATGCTATGTGATAATTGTGGAAAAAGAGAAGCAAATGTGAGATATACAGAAAACATTAATGGAAAGGTAAGAGAATTAAATCTATGTGAAGAGTGTAGTCATAAACTAGGAATAGGAGAAATGGACTTTAGTATGCCAATAGACTTTTCAAGTTTCTTAGGAGGATTTATGGACGATTTAATGACACCAGAAATAATGCCAATGATAAGTAATCTAAAAGAAATAACTTGTGATAATTGTGGAACAAGTTTTAACGACATTATGAATACAGGAAAAATAGGCTGTGAAAATTGTTATTCAGCATTTGAAGATAAATTAGACCCAATAATAAAAAGAATACAAGGGTCAAATAGGCACGTAGGAAGAATAGGAAAAATAATAGATGATAAGATAGATAAAAAAGAAGGAAAAGTAGAAGAAAAATCAGAAAGAAAAGTCAATAAAAATACTGATAATAATAATGAAAATAAATTAGAAGAATTACAAATAAAATTAAAACAAGCAATAAAAGAAGAAAGATATGAAGACGCAGCAAAAATAAGAGATGAAATAAAAAAATTAGAAAAATAAAATAAAAGAAGGTGAAGAAAATGAATTGGTATTTGCAAACAAGCGAAGATTCTGATGTTGTAAAAAGTACAAGAATAAATTTTAAAAGAAACATAAAAAATTATAAATTCCATTTAGATGATTTAGAATTAAAAGAACTAGAAAAGAAAATAGAAGATAATATATATGCAATAGGATATGGTTTAAAACTTTTAAGACTAAAAGATATGGACGAAATAACAAAGAAAAGTTTAGTAGAAAAAAACTTAATAAGTCCAACATTTTTAGTAAAAAAAGGAGAAACAGGAAGTATATTAATAAATGATGAAGAAAACATTTGTATAATGATAGGTGGAGATGACCACTTAAATATCCAAGTGTTTAGTAGTGGACTAGAATTAGAAAACACATTAAATCTAGCAATAGAAATAGAAGAAAAAATAGGAGAAATATTAGGCTTTAGTATAAATAAAAAATATGGATATTTAACAAGAAGGTTAACAGATTTAGGAACAGGTTTAAAAGCATCAGTAATGGTACATTTACCAGCTTTAGTAAAAACAGGAAATATAGGAAAAATGCTAGATGTAGTTCGTGACTTTAATATGGAAGTAACAGGTGAATATGGAAAAACTACTAAAGAACAAGAAGACATATATCAAATATCAAATAAACAAACATTAGGAATAACAGAAAAAGAGATAGTAAACAATCTAAAAATAATAATAAAAAAAGTAGAAGAACAAGAAAGAACAGCTAGAAAAATGCTTACTAAAGATTGGGTAGAATTAGAAGATATGGTTTTAAGAAGTTATGGTATATTAACAAATTGTAGAAAAATTTCTTATGAAGAGATAAAAGAATTATTATCAAATATAAAATTAGGAGTAGATTTAGGAATATTAGACAATCTAGATGATTTAAAAGTACAAAAATTATATTTATACACAAAACCAGCAAATTTACAAAAATATTTAGGAGCAAAATATGATAAAGTAGAGCAAGAAATAAAAAGAGCAGAAATAATAAA
>CALXEY010000086.1 GCA_944387455.1 uncultured Clostridia bacterium | reverse complement strand
TACTACCAAAAGGTAGCACATATTTAATTTTGAATTGAACCGCCGTATGCCGAACGGCACGTACTGGTGGTGTGAGAGGGAAAATTAATTTAAATTTTCCCTACTCGATTGTAAATTTCTTGATTTTAAAAAATTACTGTTATATAATGAAGGTGTTTAGGAGAGTGATTTTATATGGAAAAAATAGAATTTTTAGCAACTGACGGAGTAAATTTAACAGGTGTTTTATATAAAGGAAAAGAAGAAAGCGACAAGGTAATACTTGCAGTACACGGTATGACAAGTAATTGTTTTAAAAAAAGAGATGATATTATAGCAAAAAAAGCAAACGAAAATGGAATAGACTATTTTTGTTTTAATAATAGAGGAAGCGAAATAGTAAAATATATAAGTAAAAGCATAAATGGGAATAAAGAAAAACATTTAGGTGGAACAGCATATGAAGATGTATTAGATTCATACGAAGATATAGTAGGAGCAATTCTAAAGTTAAAAGAATTAGGATATAGTAAAATATATTTACAAGGACACAGCCTTGGTTGTACAAAAATAGTGTATACATATAATGAATTATTATCTGAAGAAGAGAATGATATATTAGAGGTAATAAAAGGAGTAATATTACTTTCTTTAGTAGATATACCAATGACATTAAAATATTATTTAGGAGATAATTTTGATAAATATGTAAGTATGGCAGAAGAAATGGTAGAAAAAAATTCTAAAAATCTAATGCCAAGAGAAGCTTTTATACACCCAATAAGTGCAAAAACATTTTTACGTTATAGTAAGAATAATAAAGAAATAGATTTTGCAGGATATGGAAGAGATAATGAATTAGAAAAATTAAATAATATAAAAGTACCTTTATTTATGAGATGGGGAAATGATAATGAAATGATTATGCAAAAAGCAGATGAATTAGTTACAATAGTAAGTAATATTATAACAAACGAAAATAAAGATATTAATTATATAGAAGGTGCAGACCACGGTTATCACGGAAAAGAAGAAATACTTACAGATGAAATATTAAATTTTATAAATAAAAATAAATAAAAGGTGGAATTGCTTGTGGCAAATATATTTGATTATATGAATTGGAGAGATATAAGTTTAGAAAAAGTGGAATTTAATGAAATAGATAATTTAATATTATCAAGACTTTCCTATTTCCCATTTGACGGAATTGTAAATGAAAATGAAGAAATAACATTAAAAGAGGCATATGAAAAAACAAAAATACTAGGAACAACAGGAAGAACCCTTCAAGCAGAAGATATAGACTTATATCCTCTCCTTGCAAAAAGTATTAGATTTGGTAAATGTAAATTAACTAAATTTGTAAATAGAGTAGAGCCAGAAGAAGAAAAACAATTTTCAGCAATAACAATATTACTTCCAGATGATACAATATATGTATCTTTTCGAGGGACAGATAATACAATAATTGGTTGGAAAGAAGATTTTAATATGAGTTTTAGTGATGTAGTTTCATCACAAACAGAAGCTGTAAATTATTTAAATGATGTTGCAAGTAGATATAATAGTAAATTACGAGTAGGTCGGGCATAGTAAAGGCGGAAACTTAGCAATATATGCTGGAGCTTTTTCAAACGGAAAAACAAAAGAAAAAATAATAGAAATATATAATAATGATGGACCAGGCTTTTCAGATAAAATAATAGAAAGTAAAGAATATCAAGAAATAATAAATAAAGTACATACATATATTCCACAAACTTCTATTATTGGAAGATTATTAAAACATAAAGAAAAAACCACAATTGTAAAAAGTATAGAAACAGGAATTATGCAACACGATTTATATTCGTGGCAAGTAATTGGGGATAAATTCGTAAGAGCTAAAATAACTAATGCTAGCAATTTTTTTGATAATACGATTACAAATTGGTTATTAGAAGTATCAAAAGAACAAAGGGAAGAATTTATAGATACAATTTTTGATATATTAAATACTACAAATGTAAAAACAGTAAATGAGCTTAGTAGTAAATGGTTTAAAAATGCAATTACAATAATAAAAACTTATAAAAATCTAAACCCAGAAATAAAAAAGATGATAACTAAAACATTTACTATTTTGCTTAGAAGTGGAACAAACAATATATCAAAAAGAAATTAAAAAAGTTAAAAATCAAGAAAATATTTTCTTGATTTTTTTTTGTACATAAAATATAATTAAATAAAAAAGAGAGGAAATATATAATGGGGAGATTATTATAATAAATAAGAAAATAAATAAGAAAAGAACAAAAAAGACAGAAAAGTGAAGAAAAAGAAAGTAAAGAAGATATTAAAAATAAAAAAGGAATAGAAGATTTATTGATAGAACTTAGAAAAAAAGAAGGTCTATCAATAGTAGAATTATTAGAAAAATTAGATAATAGTAATTTAAAAGAAAAAGATATAAAAAATTGGGAAATAGGTTTAAAATATCCAGATTTAGACACAATTTATAAATTGTCGGAAATATATAAAGTTCCAAGTACAGAATTTGTACAAGCCAAAAACAATAGTTATGAAAAAGGTTTAGCAGGGGTAAATAAAAAAATAATAAGGTGGATAGCATATACATTAAATGTATCATTTTATGTAGGTACAGTTATTACAGTATTAATATATGTAGGAGCATTAGCATTTGCATTTATGTTCTTTCTTGCAATGGCATATAGTGTATAGCAAATAGAAAAAAGATAAAATAAGAAGAGAAAACAAAGCTGTTAAGAAAAAATAGTAAAAAATAAGTAAAAAAATAGAATAAAGTTGTAGAAAAAAACAAAAAAATATTGAAATTTAAAATATATTAATATATAATCAAATTATAGTAAATAAAGAGGAGTTGATATTATGGACGAAAATAAAAAAGAAGAAAAGAAAGTAGAGAAAAAGGTAGATGTAAAGCAAGAAACAAAAAAAGAAGAACCAAAATTTAAACCAGTTGACAAAAAAGAAGAAAAGAAAGTAGAAAAAAAAGAAAAGAATAAAAAAGAAAAAACTGGGAAAAAATCACCAGTAATACCAACTGTAATAGTAGTAGTGGTTGTTGTATTAATAGCTATATTATTAACAGTTATGATAGTGACATCAAGTGCACCTAAAAAATCATTAGAAGCATTATTAACAAACTTAAAAGCAGGAGATTTTACAAAAGCACAAGAATATGTAAGTGGCGACCTTGACTTAGGAACAGTTAATTCAAACGAAGAAGCACAAAAATTATTATTTGATAAACTTAATTGGAAAATAAATAAAGTAACAGAAGTAGATGAAAATAATGCAACAGTAGAAGTAGAAATAACAACAAAAGATTTTCAAACTGTAATTAATAATTATATGAAAAAAGCATTAGATGCAGTAAAAGAAACAATAACAGGAGGAGGAACTACAGAGAGTTTCTCAAGTGCAGATTTTGAAAATTATTTTATAGAAGAATTGAAAAATGAAAATATACAAACAACAACAATAACAACAACAGTAAATGCAGTTAAAGAAGATAATAAATGGAAAATAGTTTCAGATGATGCTTTATATAATGCATTGCTTCCAGGGTTACAAGAAGCGGTTAATACATTAGCAGATTAAAAACTAAAAATACAATATAAAATAGAAATAGTATTAAATATAGAATTAAAAATATAAAAAAGTCCTAATAATATTTATTAAATAGTATTAGGGCTTATTTCTTTTTTATAAAGTTTACAAATATTACAATCAGTGCAAATATGAATTCTATTTTCAAAAATAGCTTGCAGGGTATTAATAAATTCATCTATATAATTATCAATTAAATGAATATATATTTTATTAGGAAGAAGTGTTAAAAGTGTGTTTAAAGTATAATCATTAGTAGAAAAAGAAATATCACTTAAAATTTTAGTATCAAGTAAGTTTTGTGAAACGTCTATAATATGTTTATTTTCATCTAATAATATAGTATTAGAATTAGAATAAATAATGTGTATTAATTCACAATTAGATTTTTGTGAATTAATATATAATTTAAGAAGTGAAACAAATTCCAAATATTCTTTTTCTATAACAAAACTATTAACAGCTTCTGTAACAATATCATCTAAAATATTTAAATAGGGTTTTAATCTAAAATTTGTAAAACCTGTTAAATATAATTTATGGTTATTAAATAAATAATCATAAAACAATTTATGAAGTATTTTAAATTTTTTATTATATTCAAAAGAGATATCTTCAGCCATTATATCAAAGCAAATATCAATAATTTCTTTTCTTTCACTAAAATTAAAATAAAAATAATTTTCTATAAGAATATTATTTAAAAAATGTTCTTCTAATTCATCTATAACAAGCAAAGAAAGAATTGTAGAAATTTTATCTATAAACAAAGAATTATTTTCACCTTTATAGTGAATAATAATATTATTATAATGTTTAAATTGTTTGCTAAGAAAACAAATATCGTCTAATTTTAAATAATTTAATTCATTTAGTAGATAATCTATTAAATTAGAATTATTTGTTTTAATACAAAGTGATTTCATAAAAAAGCTCCTCTCTAAAAAATAGTATCTACTAAACAAGCAAAACTTATACATTATCTTATGCTAAAACAAAAAAAGTGTGCGACAAATGGGGACGGGGCTAAAATTCGCATTTTGGAAAAAAATGTAAAAATGCGAATTTTAGCCCCGTCCCCTTTGTCGCATTATCTATAAATATTATAGTCTATATCTGGAAATAAACAGTCTTTTTTATTTATATCTTTTAAGAATTCTTCATCTATTTTGTCTTCTTTTATTTGATAATATAGTTTTGTAAAACGTCCTATATGGTCTTTTATTCTTTTTTTAGCATAATCAACCATTGTTCCATTTGTTATAATAAATAACCAATCACTACTTTGTGCTAAAAGTAATTCTCTTGCGCATTGGTTTAATGCTTTTTTCTTTAAACCTTTAGCGTTTGGATAGAGATTAGCTAGTTCACACATTCTGTCTCCTGCAACGTGCAAGTGTCTATGTACATAGTCGTTAGTTTGGTTAAGCCATACTTCACTATAACCATTAGCACCCCAGCTTGAACGACAAGGAGTTGCTACTTGTATTTCTGGATATTTATCTATATATTCAGAAGGTGTTATTAACTTAAAATTACAATCATCATAATATATTTTTTTAAATAAAATATATAACCAATAAGGACCTTCATACCACCAATGCCCATAAAGCTCAGCATCATAAGGGCATAAAATTATAGGTGGTTTATCCATAAAATTAGATAAATGGTTTATTTGTGCTGTTCTACAGTCTAAGAAATGTCCTGCTTGTTTTTCTGCTGAGTCTTTTGCCCATT
>CALXEY010000085.1 GCA_944387455.1 uncultured Clostridia bacterium | reverse complement strand
TAGAAGCAGAAAAGTTTGAAGTAAAAGGTGTAGATGTATCAGAATACCAAGGAGAGGTAGATTGGGATAAAATAAAAGAACAAAATATAGACTTTGCATTTATAAAAGCAACAGAAGGAAGCAAAGGAAAAGACAATTCTTTTGATAAAAATTACGAAAAACTAAAAAATATGGATATGTTACTTGGCTTATATCATTTTTTTAGTTTTGAAAGTTCAGGAGAAGAACAAGCAGATAATTATATAAAAGTAGTAGGAAATATAAAAAATGATGAAAGCCTTATATTACCAATAATAGATATAGAATATTATAGTTATTATAAAAAAGCAAAACCAGATAAAGAGTGGGTAACAAAAGAATTACAAAAAATGTTAGAAAAACTAGAAAAAACATATAGAGTAAAACCAATAATATATACAACAATGGAGTTTTATAAAGAATATATAGAAGGTGAATTTCTAGAATATGATATATGGATAAGAAATATATTAACAAAACCAAAATTAGAAAATAGAGACTGGAAATTTTGGCAATATACGGGAAGAGGAAGATTAGAAGGCTATAATGGAGAAGAAAAATTTATTGACTTAAATGTGTTTAATGGAAGCAAAGAAGATTTTGAAAATTATATAAAAAGTAAAAAAGAAGAAAAGAAAAATAATTTTAATAAAGAAGAACAAGAAAAAATAGAAAAAGAAGAAAACACAATAAAATCAATATATAATGCAGATGTAATAAATATAGGGGGAAATAATACATATGAAGTAAAAACATCAGAGGGAGAAATATTAAAGGTCGCATTAAATTTTAGTGATGATAATAATGTTAATAATGATAATATAGAAATTATAAATAGAAGAACAGAAGAAATTATTAATATTAGCAATAGTAATAATAACAATAATATCTCCAATAAAAACATTATTAAAGTAAATGATAAATTAGATTTTGAAAATGTATATATAAGAAAAGGTGAAATAGTTTTTACAAATGAAAGTAAAATATATTTAACAAGAAAAATATCAGGAGAAGAATTAAAAAAAGAAATGTTAAAAAGTGAAATAAACTTTGATTTGGAAGACATAGAAAAAAGCGGAGATAACTATATTTTAAAAGGAGAAACAATAGATTGGTATTTTACAATAAAATATGAAGAAGCGGAAAAATTTAAATTAGAGATAATAGTAAATAACAAAACTAATATATTGGGAGAACAAGGAAAAATAGAAGAAAAGATAAAAAACTTAAACGGAACATTATATATAACATTAGACCAAAACGAACTAAAAAAAGGAAAACTAGTTGCAACTAATATAGAAGTAATGGGTTGTTAGGGACGTTTCTTTTGCGACCTTTTGGTCGCATTTGGGACACATCTCTAAAATGAGGTTGTTAGTATGGATAAATGGGAAGAAGAGTTAGAAAAAGATATCAAAAAAATTAAAAAGAATAGAAACATTTTAATAATTATATTTGTTATGCTTGCTGTTATTATTTTAATTTCTTGTTTTGTATTATTTTTCTTTTTCTATATATGGCCATATTTGTTAGTAAGAATATTATCAGCAGGTGGTTAGAATATATTAAAAATACATAAAAATTTGTAAATTATTTTTATAATGTGTTATACTATTTAATATATAAATAGTATAATTCAAAGAAAGTGATTATTATATGAAAAAAGTTATACCTAAAAATGTGGAAAAAATTATAGAAGAATTTGTAAATAAAGTAAATAAAAAATTAGGAAATAGAGTTAAAAAAAATTATACTTTATGGTTCATATGCAAGAGGAGATTTTAATAAAAGTTCTGATATAGATATTATGATATTAACTAATTTATCTGATGATGAAATATGTGAATATAGGAATATTATTTCTGACATAGCTTATGATATTGAATATGAAAATGATTTTAATATTACTTTATCACCACTATTAAAGAATATAGATAAATATAATTATTGGTTAGAAGCAATGCCTTTTTATAATAACATTCAAAAGGAAGGCGTGGTATTAAGTGGGAGTTAAAATATTATAAGAGTTAATAAAAGTTTTTATATAGATGTGTCCCAAATGCGACCAAAAGGTCGCAAAGGAAACGTCCCCAAGGAGGTAATTATGGAAAAAAAGAAAGTTTTAATTGGAGTAATTGTTTTAGTAATAATTCTAGTTGCTATAATTTTAGGTGTTATAATTATGCAAAATAACGAAAAAGAAAAGGTAAAAGATTTAATTACAGAATATTTTAGTTTAGTAAATGATAAAAATTATGATGAATTATATTCAAAAGTTGCTTCTATGAACACAAGTAAAGATGATTTTGTAAGTAGAAATAAAAATATTTATGAAGGTATTGATTGTACTAATATTGAAATAAATATTAAAACTGTAGAAAAAGCAGATAAAGGTTATAATGTTACTTATAATGAAAAGTTTTTTACATCAGCTGGTGAAGTAGAGTTTGAAAATACTGCAAATGTTGTAAAAGAAGATAAAGAGTTAAAATTAAAATGGGACTCTCATATAATATTTCCACAACTTAATGATGATGAAAAAGTAAGAGTTTCTACAATAAAAGCTAAAAGAGGTAGTATATTAGATAGAAATGATATAGCTTTAGCAGAAGATGGAAATATTTCTTCTGTTGGAATTGTGCCAGGAAAACTTGGTGAAAATAGAGATGAAAGTATTTCTAAAATTTCAGAGCTAACTGGTGTTTCTGCTGATTATATAAATGAACTTTTAAATGCTTCTTATGTAAAAGATGATACTTTTGTTGCTATTAAGAAAATTGTAGATAGTAATCAAGAATTAAAAGATGAATTACTTACAATTCCAGGTGTTATGATAAATAAAGAAGACGGAAGAGTTTATAGTTTAGGAAAAGAAGCTTCTCATTTAATAGGTTATGTACAACCAATTAGTAGTGAAGAGTTAAAGGAAAATGAAGGTAAAGGTTATACAACAAATAGTTTAATTGGAAAAACTGGTTTAGAACTTACTTATGAAGATACTTTAAGAGGTATTGACGGTACTGATATTTATATTGTAGATGAAAACGAAAATAGAGTAGCTACAATTGCAAAACAAGATAAAAAAGACGGTCAAGATGTAAAATTAACAATTGATAGCAATTTGCAAAAACAAGTATATGATCAAATGCAAAATGATAAAGGGCTTTTTGTTATAATGGAACCTAAAACAGGAGAATTATTAGCTTTAGTTAGCACACCTTCATTTGATTCAAATGATTTTGTTGTAGGCTTAACTACAGATAAATGGAACGAATTAAATAATGATGAAAATAGACCATTATTTAATAGATTTACACAAAAATATTGTCCAGGTTCTACTTTTAAACCAATTACTGGAGCAATTGGTTTAACTACAGGAAAAATAAATGAAAGTGAAGATTTTGGATATAGAGGAACTAGTTGGCAAAAAGATAGTTCTTGGGGAAATTACCACATAACAACACTTACAGATTATTCTGGACCAAAAAACTTGTTAAATGCAATTATGTATTCAGATAATATTTATTTTGCACAAACAGCTTTAAAAATTGGAGCAGAAAGTTTTGCAAGTAGTTTAGATAAAATTGGTTTTAACCAAAGTATAGATTTTCCACTTACACTTTCTAAATCTCAATATGCCAATGATAATGGGACTAAAATAGAAGGTGAAACAAAACTTGCAGATAGTGGATATGGACAAGGAAGTATCTTAGTAAACCCTATACATATTGCATCTATTTATTCTGCTTTTGCAAATGACGGAAATATGATAAAACCAAGAATTGAATATGATGAAAGTAAAAATGGTGAGATTTTAATAGAAAATGCTTTCTCAAAAGAAGCTTCAGATATTATTGAAAGTGATTTAATTCAAGTTGTAGAAAATGGAACAGCTACTGATATGAAAATAGACGGACTAACAATTGCTGGAAAGACTGGAACAGCAGAACTTAAAACTTCACAAGAAGATACTGAAAGTGGCACTTTAGGTTGGTTTAATTGTTATACTATAAATAGACAAGGCGGAGATTTACTAATTGTATCTATGGTAGAAAATGTACAAGATAACACAGACGGTGGTAGCCATTACCTAATTAAGAAAATCAAAAATTTGTTGTAAAGTTAGTAAAATAAAAATTTGACACGAACTTATTCTAGTGTTATAATAATAGCTGATTAAAAAAACGGAGGGATAGAAATGAAAAGAATAGTAACATTAAATACAAGAAATTTAGAAAAAAGTAAAGTAAATGGTGGTTGTGGAGAATGCCAAACTTCTTGCCAATCAGCTTGTAAAACATCTTGTGGTGTAGCAAACCAAAAATGTGAAAATGCAAATAAATAAAAAATTAAAAAGAATTGCCGGCTTAGGTCGGCAATTTATTTCAGTTGTAGAAATAAATAAAAAATAGAAAATAAAAAGATAGAAAACAAAAAAGAAAAAATGGGAGTAAGAAAAATGATACATTGTTATAAATTAAATGGATATAATATAGTTTTAGATACATATAGTGGTGGAGTACACGCAGTAGATGACTTAAGTTATGACATAATAGAATTATTAGATAAAGGAATAGATAGAGAAGAAATAAAAAATAAAATGCTTGATAAATACAAGATTTCAATATCAGATATAGAAGAAACATTTTCAGAAATAGATAATTTAATAGAAAGTGGCGTACTTTTTACTGAAGATAGTTTTAAAGGTCAAAACTTAGATTTAAAGAAAAGAGATAATGTAATAAAAGCACTATGTTTGCACGTAGCACATACTTGTAATTTAAATTGTGAGTATTGCTTTGCAGGGCAGGGAAAATATCACGGAGAAGATGCTCTAATGAGTTTTGAAGTAGGTAAAAAAGCATTAGACTTTTTAGTAGAAAATTCTGGAACAAGAAAAAATTTAGAAGTAGACTTTTTTGGAGGAGAGCCTTTAGTTAATTTTGATGTTGTAAAAAAACTAGTAAAATATGCAAGAAGTATTGAAGAAAAGGTTGGTAAACATTTTAGATTTACTTTAACAACAAATGGTGTACTTTTAAATGATGAAGTAATAGACTTTTTAAATAAAGAAATGAATAATGTAGTATTAAGTTTAGACGGAAGAAAAGAAGTAAATGATGCAAAAAGAAAGAGATTAGACGGAAAAGGTAGTTATGACATAATAGTTCCTAATTTCCAAAACTTTGTTAAAAAAAGAGGAGATAAAGAATATTACATAAGAGGAACATTTACTAGAAATAATCTAGACTTTACAAATGATATTTTCCATATGTTAGATCTAGGTTTTACAGAACTATCAATGGAGCCAGTAGTTTCTAAACCAGACACAGATTATGCTTTAAGAGAAGAAGATTTACTTATTTTGTATGAACAATATGAAATTTTAGCAAAAGAAATGATAAAAAGAAGAAGAGAAGGAAAACCATTTACATTTT
>CALXEY010000084.1 GCA_944387455.1 uncultured Clostridia bacterium | reverse complement strand
TATGGTTGTAAATTATTCAAGAAAAGAATAGAGTGTGCAATTATGGTAAAAATTGCAGAAGCAATGGACGAAATGGAAAAGGAAAACAAATAATATGGGAAAATTAGAAGAAGAATTAGAAAATTATTTTGATGAAAACTATCTTCCTATGCATATGCCAGGGCATAAAAGAAATATTAAACTTTTAGGAGAAAAATTACCATATAAAATAGATATAACAGAAATAGAAGGTTTTGATGATTTACATCACCCTGAAGGTATTATAAAAGAAATTGAAGAAAAAGCTAAGAAAATATATAAAAGTAAGAAAAGTTTTATATTAGTAAATGGAAGTACTTGTGGGATATTAGCAGGGATAAGAAGTGTTGTAAATTATGGTGATAAAGTATTAGTTGCAAGAAACTCACATAAATCAGTATATAATGCAATCGAGATAAATTGCTTAAACCCTATTTATGTATTACCTAAAATAGATAAATATGGCATAAATAAAAATATAAAAGCAGACGATATAGAAAATATTTTAGAAAAAAATAAAGATATTAAATTAGTAATTATAACTTCGCCAACATATGAAGGTGTGCTTAGTGATGTAAAATCTATAGTAAATATAGCACACAAATATAAAGTACCTGTTTTAGTAGATGAAGCACACGGTGCACATTTAAGTTTTATGGAAAATTCTAATTTTGAAGCATTAAATTGTGGTGCAGATATTGTAATACAAAGCCTTCATAAAACATTACCTGCTTTAACTGGAACAGCGATTTTACATATAAAAGGCGACTTGGTAAAAGAAGAAGATGTAAGAAGAGAGTTATCTATTTTTGAAACAAGTAGCCCTTCATATATATTAATGTCTTCTATTGATGAGTGTTTAGATTTAATAGAAAGAAACGGTGAAAAACTATTTTTAGATTATCAAGAAAATTTAAAATATTTTTATAACGAAGCAAAGGCATTAAAAAAACTTAAAGTGTTAGGAAATGAATTATTAGAAAAAAATTTATATGATTTTGGTAAAATAGTTGTAATTACTAAAAATACTAATATAACTGGAAAAGAACTTTCTGATATTTTAAGAAAAGATTATAAAATAGAAGTAGAAATGTCATCTAATTATTATATAATTGCAATGACAAGTATTTGTGATAGTAAAGAAAGTTTTGAAAGACTATTAAATGCTTTAAAAGAAATTGATTTAAAGTTAGAAGAAGTAGAAGATAATACAGTTTCTTATAAAATACAATTACCAAAAAAAGAAATGACAATAAACGAAGCTTTAGAAAGTAAAAATTTTAAGTTAGAAAATTATAAAAATTTAGAAGGAAAAATATCTAAAGAATATATATTTGCATATCCACCAGGAATACCAATTATTACACCTGGGGAAGTTTTTGACAAAAACATAATAAATATTATCGAAAGTTATATAAAATCAAATATAGAACTAATAAGTACTTTTAATAAATTTCCTAATATAAAAATTGTAGTTAAAAAATAAAAATTTTAAATTTAAAATACTAAGTGGTCAGTTATTGATTGAAAATAAAAAAAATAGTATAATGTGAAAGTATTAAAAAGTGAAAGGAGATAGAAATGGGTACAAATATTATTGAAGTAACAGATTTAAAAGATATGTTAGAAAAAACAGGTGAATTATATGGAGATAGACCAGGTTATAAAATTAAAGTTGGTGAAGGAAAATATAAAGTTTACACACATAAAGAAATTAGAGATATGATAAATTATTTAGGAACAGCATTAATTAATTTAGGCTTAAAAGATAAAAGAATTGCCGTTATTGGTGAAAATAGATATGAGTGGGAACTTGCTTATTTATCTATAGTTTGTGGTACAGGTGTAGTTGTTCCTTTGGATAGGTCACTTCCTGACAATGAATTAGAGGAATTAATTGAAAGGTCAGATGTTGAAGCAATATTCTATTCTAAAAAATATGAAGAAGCAATTAAAAAGATTAGATATAGTGAGAAAAATAAATTAAAACATCTTATTTCTATGGATACTACAGAACACGAAGAAGGTATTTATTCTGAAAAAGAATTAATTGAAAAAGGAAAAGTTTTAGTAGAAGAAGGAAATAGAGAGTTTTTAGACGCTAAAATTAACCCAGAAGAAATGAATATAATGTTATTTACATCTGGTACAACATCAAAATCAAAAGTTGTTGCCTTATCACATAAAAATCTAGTATCAAATGTAATGGACTTTGCTTCTGTTTTAACAGTTGATTCTAGTGATAGAATATTATCATTTTTACCATTACATCACGTATTTGAGTGTACAGTTGGTATGCTATATTCATTATACATAGGAGCTCAAAGGTCATTTTGTGACGGAATAAGACATATTGTAGAAAACTTAAATGAATATGAAATAACATTTGCTTCTTTTGTTCCTGCAATATATGAGAGTATGTATAAAACAATTCTAAAAAATCTTGAAAAACAAGGTAAATTAGAAGCAGTTAAAAAACTTATGGAACAAAATAGAAATAAAACAATGGAAGAAAAGAAAGACATATTTAAAGATATTCATAAAATATTTGGTGGAAATATAAAATTATTTGTAAGTGGTGCTGCTGCTTTAGATAAAGAAGTTGAATATGCTTTTAGAGATTGGGGAATTAACTTATGCCAAGGGTATGGTTTAACAGAAACATCACCAGTAATTGGTGTTGAAACAGATGATAATTTTAGAGTTGGTTCAATAGGAAAAGCCCTTCCACATATTCAAGCAAGAATAGATGATGCAAATGATGAAGGTATGGGTGAACTTACTGTTAAAGGTCCAAATGTAATGCTTGGTTATTATCAAGATGAAGAAGCTACAAAAGAAGTTATGGAAGACGGTTGGTTCCATACAGGAGATTTAGCAAAAATAGATGAAGACGGTTATATTTTTATTTGTGGAAGAAAGAAAAGTGTAATTGTTCTTAAAAATGGTAAAAATATATTCCCAGAAGAAATGGAAGCTTTAGTTAATAAAATTGAAGGTGTAAAAGAGTCTTTTATATTTGGAAAGAGACAATCAGATGATAAAGAAGATATTAAAATTAATGTTAAAATTATTTTTGATAGAGATGTAATGAAAGAAGCATATAAAGCAACTACAGATGAAGAAATTCATAAAGTTTTATCTGATAAAATAAAAGAAATAAACAAGATTATGCCTAAGTATAAAGCAATTAGAGGTATGATTATTTCAGAAGAACCTTTAATTAAAACTACTACTAATAAAATAAAAAGACAAGCAAATTTAGATGTAATAGAAAACTAACAAAAAGCCTAAGATTTAAGCATTTAAATCTTAGGCTTTTTTCGTTAATAGTTTTTTTTCTTGTCCATCTTGAAAAATAAGTAAAAATATGGTATAATTATTATGTTAAGCGAAAAGGAGATGAATAAAATGGATAGTTATTTAATAGAAGATTTAAAAGGAAGTAAAAAGGAAGATTCAGCAGAAAGAAAAAATAGAATTAATAGACAAAGAAGAGCCAGAATAATAGAAATATTTGAACAAGCAAATGGATATATAGGACCAGAAGAAATTTCAGATGCTTTAGATATTAATGTAGATATGGTAAAAAGATATTTAGGTGAAGAAAGACTAAGAAGACATCAAGATATTTTAAATGGGAAAATACCACAAAGACAAATAGGTCAAAAATTAAGTCTTAAAAGAGCTGATAACTTAGCTGATGAGAGAAAAAGAAGAATATTAGATTTGTTAGAACAAGGATATACACCGGCTAAAATAATTGAGAATGAAAAACTAACACCTGTTCAGGCAAGAGAAATTTTCTTTTCATTAGGTATAAATCCATATACTGAAGAAGAAATTGCTACTATGACAAAACATGATGAAGAAGCTAAAGCAAGAAGAGAAGAGTGGGAAAGAAGAAGGGTAGAAAGGGCAAAAAGAAAACAATCAGAAAGAGAAAGAAGAGAAAAAGCAGAGGAAGAGCAAGCCATAAGACAAATAGAAGACGAAACAGGAGTTGTTTATATAAAAAGTTATGATGATTTAATAAGAGCTATAAAAGGACTTATTAGTAGAGGACAATCATCACAAGCAATAAACCTTGGAGAATCTTTCTTAGGCGATGATATGTTAAGTGATGATGAAAAATTAAAATTAGGTAAGGCTTTGAAATCTTTAAGAGAAATAAAAGAAGCTTATAAGAAAAATCGAAAAAGAGAAGAAACTATCCAAAGAAGAAGAAAAAAACATGAAAGTAGTGCTCATGGAGAAGATAGTAGTTGTGAAATAGAAGAAGAAAAATAATATATGAAAAATACTTTTAAATTAATTTTTAAAAGTATTTTCTTTTTTGTATAAAAATCATAAAAATTATAAAAACTAAGAAAATGAAAGGAGTTTTTATTATGTATAATTTTAGAACAGATTTAGCAAATGAAAGAAGAGATTTATACCAAAAAGTAAATGGAAAAGAAGGAGAAATAGACGGTATTGAAAGTAGCAAACAAGATATTAATGAAAATTTAAAAATCGAAAGAGTAAAAATTACAAATGAAAATGGAGAAAGAGCAATTGGAAAACCAATAGGGACTTATGTTACAATAGATATTAAAAATTTAAAAATAGCTAGAGATGAAGAAATTGAAAATGCATCAAATGTATTATCAAACGAATTGAAAAACATATTAGATAATCATATAGATAAGAAAGGAGAAATATTAGTAGTAGGACTTGGAAATATCTATGTAACACCAGACAGTCTAGGACCTAAAGTAATTAATGAAATTGATGTAACAAGACATATTATAAATTATTTACCACAATATGTAGAAGAAGGAACAAGGATGGTAAGTGCTATTGCACCAGGAGTTTTAGGGACAACAGGAATAGAGACTGTAGAAATTTTAAAAGGAATAGTAGATAATATTCACCCAAAACTTTTAATTGTAATAGATGCATTGGCTTCTAGAAGTATTGAAAGAATTAGTAGTACAGTTCAAATTTCAGATACAGGAATAGTACCAGGTGCTGGAGTCGGAAATACAAGAACAGAAATAAGTGTTAAAACTTTAGGAATACCAGTTGTGGCTTTAGGAATTCCCACAGTTGTTGAAACTGCAGTCTTAGTCAATGACAGTTTAGATTTGTTTATTTCAAAATTACAAGATGAAGCAAAATCAAATGATTATTTAAATAAATTAAAAGAAGAAGATAATTATGAAGAAATAAAAGAAGCTTTAGTTCCTAAAGATTATAATTTAATAGTAACACCAAAAGAAATAGATGAATTAATAGAAAATATGAAAGATATAGTTGCTATGGGAATTAATAAGAGTTTATAGAATTAAAGATTTTAATAATTATTATTAATCAAGATAAATTAATATCTTGATTTTTTTTATAAAATATATTGCAAAAAAACAAAGTTAAATGTATACTATAAAAGTACAAACAAA
>CALXEY010000083.1 GCA_944387455.1 uncultured Clostridia bacterium | reverse complement strand
CAATACTAATAAATCGAGGGCTTAACCACAGTATTAAAAATCAATCGGTAAACTATTCATCTATGTATTTTTCAGTGTGCTAAAGTTTAATAAGCTTTAACAGCTATATAATTTTCTAGTGATGATGACATTTAGGGAAATACCTGTTCCCATCCCGAACACAGAAGTCAAGCCTAAATGTGCCGAAAATACTTGTGGGTTACCCTGCTGGGAAGATAGGTTGTCGCTAGTTTTTTTATTTTTTTGAGGTGAAGAATATTGAGTAAAGTAATTTGGAAACCAGGGTGTTTTGTATATCCCATACCAGCAGTAATGGTAAGTTGTGGTACAGTGGAAAATTCAAACATAATAACAGTTGCGTGGACTGGTATATTAAATACAAACCCAGCGATGGTATATATATCAGTAAGACCAACTAGACATTCATATAAACTAATAAAAGAACAAGGAGAATTTGTAATAAATCTTACAAACGAGAAATTAGTATATGCAACTGATTGGTGTGGCGTTAAAACAGGTGAAAAGTTTGATAAATTTAAAGAAATGAACTTACATAAAGAAAAAGCAAAATTTGTTAAATGTCCACTAATCAAAGAAAGTCCAGTTTCAATTGAGTGCAAAGTAAAAGAAATAAAAGAACTTGGTTCTCATCATATGTTTATAGCAGAAGTATTATCAATAGATGCTGATGATAAATATATAAATGAAAAAGGTGCTTTTGATATTTCAAAATGTAATTTAATTACATATGCGAATGGAAATTACTATACATTAGGGAAAAAGTTAGGAAAATTCGGTTTTTCAGTTAAAAAAAATAAAAATAGAAGAAAGAATAGAAAATAGTGAAAAATAATAGCAATAAAAATAAAAAGAAAATACTAAAAATAATAAAAAATTATAAATATGTAAGGGGACACCAATTGGTGCCCCCTTTTTTGAAGACTTACGACAAAAAGTCGTTGATGGTAAGCTGTGAGAGTGTAGAAACTGCAGGTTCGACGTCCCAAACGACTGCTATACCAGGACCAGCAGTTATGGCATCCATAACCTGAGATACAGGAATTGTGTAAATGCCACAACTCTTTTCCATAGCAGTGTCTACGATAACTGCATTTCCGTCTTCAATAGCAAACCAAGTAACATAGTGCCCACCCTTGTGATCTGGATCAGCAAGGTAAACAGAGTTTTCCACTCTGATAGGAACTACAATACCTCTAGAAAGATTCTGAAGAATCTTCCCAACAGAAGTGATACGAGTGTCTCTTCCAATCTCGAGTTCATCATCAAGGCTAAAGAGCTTGATGACATTGTCAAGCCAGAAGAAGTTAGTACCAACTCCAGAAGGTTTGCCGAACTTCTCGAAAACCTCATCAAGAGATGTGCAAGCTTGAACCTCCTCATCATCAGGAAAACGCTCATAGATAGCGTCAAGAGTAGCAATAGGGGCACTCATTGCTCCAAGCTTGTTTTCAAGCTTCCAGCTACGATAACCGCCTTCAACAAGGGTGTTAATCACTGATAAAACCGTGGGAGTAAGCTCGAAAAGCATCTTTGAGCTCGGGCTTGCAATGTTGTTAAAGTAATTTATAACAACAGAAGCCTGAAGTGCACCACAAGATGCATTTCCACAAGTGTTAGCAGCTCCAAATGGCATATCCTTCCACTTAGGGTTGGAAGCAAAAGGAACTGAGTCAGGAAGCTCGGCACCACACGTCAATCCGTTGAAGATTGAATAGTTGCCAGAGAGTTCCTCGACAGATTGAAGAAACTTGTCTGAAGCATCCTTCTGAAAATCACTACGCCTTATGTGCTCCTCTCTTGAGACAGTACAACTAGGAACGTCCTCGATGTCAATAATACTGAACATAAGTCTCCTTTCAACTCTTGCCTTTTTAGACATAAATATATTATACTATGAAAATAAATAAAAATCAAATTTAACATTGACAGAAACATAAATAGTTTTATATTATATAGGTATAATATAAAGAAAGGGGAGAAAAATATGCAATATGAAATTTTAGGAAAAACAGTACCAGTAGTTGAAGCAACACTAAAAAGAGGAGAAACAATGTTTACACAAAGTGGAGGTATGGCGTGGCAAACAGAAGGAATAAAAATGTCTACAAATGCTCGCGGAGGAGTTATGAAAAGTTTAGGAAGAATGTTTACAGGAGAAAGTATATTTATGAGTTCTTTTACAGCAGAAGTAGATGGAGCAAAAGTAGCTTTTGCAACAACAGTACCAGGTGATATTATAATACTTGATATGAGCCAAATTCCTTATGGTATGATATTTCAGAAAAATGCTTTTCTTTGTGCCGAAGATGATATTTCTTTAAGTGTTAAATTTGCAAAAAGAATATCAGCTGCACTATTTGGTGGTGAAGGTTTCATACTTCAAGAAGCAAAAGGTAATGGTATGTTATTTTTAGAAGTTGATGGAGATCCAGTAGTTAAAGAATTAGCAGAAGGAGAAGTACTAAAAGTAGATACTGGAAATGTGGTAGCATTTGAGCCAACAGTTTCATATGAGATAGAAACTGTAAAAGGACTTGGAAATATTTTCTTAGGTGGAGAAGGTCTATTTTTAACTAAATTAGTAGGACCAGGAAAAGTAATTATCCAATCACAAAACTTTGGAGATTTTGCAGGAAGAATAGCAAGTCTTATTCCAACAGGAAAGTAAAATAAAAATATAGGAAAATCCGCGTATTTTTTGAATTTTCTTCACAAAAACCATTGACAACTAATAAAAAAAATGATAAAATATTTGAGCATATGTTATTACGGACATATGCTCACATCGTTTCAAAAAAAGTAAGGTAATAAATACGGAGGTGTTATCAAATGGCAGCAAAAGGACCAAGAGAAAATATAACATTAGAATGTACAGAGTGTAAAAGAAGAAATTACACAACAACAAAAAATAAAAGAAACAATACAGATAGACTAGAAATAGTTAAGTACTGTAAATATTGTAAAAAACGTACAACACATAAAGAAACAAAATAGTCTATAATGGCAATTTTGAGGAGGATATAAAATGCCTAAAAAAGAAGTGAAAAACAATAAAAAAGAAAATAGTAAAAACAAGAAAAGTTTTTTCAAAGATTTTAAAGCAGAATTAAAGAAAGTTGTTTGGCCAACACCAAAACAATTAGTTAATAATACAGTAGCAGTAATAACAATAGTTTTAATTACAGCTGCAATCGTTTTTGTGTTAGATTTAACTTTTGAAACTTTAAATAAACACGGAATTGATAAAGTAAAAGAATCAATTACACAAATTGAAGATTCAACAGAAGAAACAAACACACAAACAGATAGTAATACTGCAACAACAAATGAAAATTCAAATAATGAAACAACAGAAAATAGTGCTAATGAAAGTAGCACAGAAAATGTTGCACAATAAATAAAGGAGGCTAAAACTATGTCTCAAAAAGATTATGATACAGTACCTAGGTGGTATGTAGTACATACTTATTCAGGATATGAAAATAAAGTAAAAACAGACTTGGAAAAAACAATAAAAAATAGAGAATTAGAAGAATACTTCTTTGATATAGTAGTACCTATGGAAGAACAAATAGAAATCAAAGACGGAAAAAGAAAAACTAATCTAAAAAAAGTTTTTCCAGGATATGTTTTAATAAAAATGATAGTCACTGAAGAAACTTGGTACATAGTTAGAAATACTAGAGGTGTTACTGGTTTTGTAGGTTCTGGAACAGATCCAATACCATTAACAGATGATGAAATAAGAGCAATGGGATTTGAAGATGTTCCAATAAATGTAGATTATGATGTAAATGAACAAGTACAAGTAATGAACGGACCATTTGAAGGTTTTATAGGTACTGTTCAAGAAATCAATAAAGAAAAACACAAAGTAAAAGTTTTAGTATCTATGTTTGGAAGAGAAACACCAGTAGAATTAGAATTTTCACAAGTACAAAAAGTAAAATAACAAATATTTAAGGAGGTGCCATAAAAATGGCAGAAAAAGAAATTACAAACGTTATTAAATTACAAATAGAAGCAGGAAAAGCATCACCAGCTCCACCAGTAGGACCAGCTTTAGGTTCAAGTGGTGTAAACATTATGCAATTCGTAAAAGAATTTAATGATAGAACAGCAAATCAACCAGGAATGATTATACCAGTTGTTATAACAGTTTACAAAGATAAATCATTTGACTTTATAACAAAAGTTCCACCAGTTGCAGTTCTAATTAAAAAAGCAATTAAATTACAAAAAGGATCAGGAAAACCAAATAGAGATAAAGTAGGTAAAATAACAAAAGCACAAGTAAAAGAAATTGCTGAACAAAAAATGCCTGACCTAAATGCATCATCTATTGAAACAGCTATGACAATGGTAGAAGGAACAGCTAGATCAATGGGAGTTGTAGTAGTAGATTAATTAGATAAATATTTTTATATTTATAAATAAATTATGGGAGAGTATAAACTCGTTAGAACCAAAGGAGGAAATAAAATGAAATTATCAAAAAGATACGCAGAAAGCGTAAAATTAATTGACAAAACAAAAAATTACAACATCAAAGAAGCATTAGAATTAATCGAAAAAATGCCTAAAACAAAATTTGATGAAACAGTTGAGTTACACGTTAAATTAGGTGTAGATTCAAAACACGCAGACCAACAAGTAAGAGGTACAGTAGTACTTCCAAATGGTACAGGTAAAACTCAAAGAGTTTTAGTATTTGCAAAAGGACCAAAAGCAGAAGAAGCTCAAAAAGCAGGAGCAGATTTTGTTGGAGCAGAAGAATTAATTCCAAGAATTCAAAATGACGGTTGGTTTGACTATGATGTAGTAGTTGCAACACCAGATATGATGGGTGTTGTAGGTAGATTAGGTAAAGTATTAGGACCAAAAGGTTTAATGCCAAACCCTAAATCAGGAACAGTTACAATGGACGTAACAAAAGCAATAAATGATATCAAATCTGGTAAAGTTGAATATAGATTAGATAAAAATAATATAATTCACTTAGGATTTGGAAAAGTTTCATTTGGAGCAGATAAATTACAAGAAAACTATGATGTTATTATGAATGCTATAATAAAAGCAAAACCAGCAGCAGCTAAAGGACAATATGTAAGAAGTATAGCAATAGCAACATCAATGGGACCAAGTATATTTATAAATGAATAAAATATAAGCCAAAGACAGTAGGCAAAAATAAGTCCTACCGAGGTTAGTAGATAAAATGAGAGTTAACACTTTTGTTTTAAGTAACCTATGGTAGAACTTAAAAGAAAAGTGTTATTTATTTTTTATTATTTATATATCATTTGGGAGGTGAAAAAATAAATGGCAAGTGAAAAAGCATTAAATCAAAAGAAAGAAGAAGTTAAAAATTTAGCAGAAAAAATGAAAGAAGCAAAATTAATACTTCTAACAGATTACAGAGGAATTAATGTTGTAGATGACACAGAATTAAGAAAAAACTTAAGAGAGGCAAATGCTACTTGTACTGTTATTAAAAATAATATAACAAGAAGAGCACTAAAAGAAATAGGAATAGAAAGTCTAGATGAACAATTAGAAGGACCAACAGCAGTAATTATGAGTAATGAAGATTACCTAGCTGCATCAAAAATAATTTACAACTTCACAAAAGATCACGATTTTTATAAAATCAAGGCAGGAGTTGTAGACGGAAAAGTAATGACAGCAGACGAAATTATTACTCTTGCAAAATTACCTTCAAGAGAAGACTTACTATCTATGCTTGCTGGTGCATTACTTGCAAATATATCAAAAGT
>CALXEY010000082.1 GCA_944387455.1 uncultured Clostridia bacterium | reverse complement strand
AAGAATTTTGTGGTATTATTAAAAGTAAACTAATTGACTATACAATTAGTAATGTGGCTCGTTTAAATTTTAAAAAAAGGAGTGAGAGCTAAAATGAGTTATTTAGATAGTTTAAAACAAAATTCTACAATCGAAAATACAAAAGGTGGAAGATATTATGGAACTACTTATGATGCAAATTTAGATATATTTGCAGGGATATCTAGATATAATGATACTTACGATATAATAGAAAAATTCAAAAAAGCAATTGCAGAAGATAAAACTTTAGCTCTTGCTAATTTGATGTATTTATTAGATATAAGAAGTGGTAAAGGTGAAAGGTTGCTATTTCAAACACTTTTTAGATATCTATGTGAAAGTGAAAAAGAAATGGCTTTATTAATTTTACCTAAAATACCTGAATATGGTAGATGGGACTATATATTAGAAGGTCTAGATACTTTAATAGAAGATGAAGTTATAAAATTAATCAAAAAACAATTAGAAGAAGATAAAAAAAGTGAAAACCCTTCTTTACTTGCAAAATGGTTACCAACACACAGAACACATAATGTTAGAAATGAAATAGCTAAAAAACTTATAAAAAAATTAGACATTACAGAAGAAGAATATAGGAAGACCTTAACCAAGATAAGGAAGAAATTAAAATTAATAGAAAACAATCTAACTAAGAAAGACTATGAAAGTATTAATTTTGAAAATGTTCCTACAAAAGCTATGTTAAAATATAAAGAAAGTTTTAACAGAAATTGTAGTAAAAAATACCAAGAATATTTAGAACAAGTTAAAAATGGTGAGAGAAAAATAAATACAACTGGTTTATATTGTTATGAAATAGTTAGAAATATTCTTTTAGGAATTCCAGTAGATGACAAGCTTTTTGACTTAATGTGGGAAAATCAAAAAGATTTCTTAAATGGTTATGATAAAAACTTAATGGTAGTAGCAGATGTATCAGGCTCTATGGAGTGGCCAAATGAATTTCCGCTTGCAAATTCTATAGGTTTAGCCATCTATATTGCTGAAAGAAATAAAGGGGCTTTTAAAAATCATTTTATTACTTTTTCAGAAGAACCAAAAATGAATAAAGTTGTTGGTAAAGAAATTGTTGAAAAAGTAAATAACATAGAATTTGAAATTGCTAATACTAATATAGATGAAGTATTTAAATTATTATTAAATACAGCTATTGAAAATAAGAGTAAACAAGATGAAATGCCAACACATTTAATAATAATTTCAGATATGGAATTTGACCAAGGTGTGTATTCTAAGGAAGGAACTAATTTTAACGGTTGGAAAAAACATTTTAATGAAAATGGTTATGAATTACCTAAAGTAATTTTTTGGAATGTTTCTGCAAACACTATGGGAGTTCCTGTTACAAAATTTGATAATGATGTAGCTATGGTAAGTGGTTTTTCTACAAGTGTTTTAGAGAATTTATTAACTTTAGATAAATTAACACCTATGAAAGTTATGTTACAAACCTTAGAAAAATATATAAATCTTTTAGGGGAGGTAGCATAAGATGAAACGTTTTATAACTGTCAGAATGTGGGAAGATACAAAAAATAAACTTGAGCAGGTTAGGATTGATAAGTCTATGAAAGAAAAAAAGATTATTTCGCTTGCTCAAGTAATAGATGATTTGGTAGAAGATTATTTGAAGAAAAATGTAAAATAATTTGTTTTTAAGTAGAAAATATTGTTTCTACTTTTTAATTTCACTTGACAAAATCTAAAAAAATATATATCTTTATAATGATAAATTATAAAAAATAAACAGATGAGGAAGAGGTAGAAATGGGATCAAATATATATGATGAGAGAAATACATTAAATGACCTTACAGGTTCAGAATGGAAATTTAGCACAAAAACAGTGATAAGTAAACCATATCCAATAAATATGCAACATAAATTAAGGTCAGAACATGGAGGGCAAAAGCCACCTGAATTATGTGCAGATATAATAAAAATATTTACAAAAAGAGGAAATTTAGTATTAGACCCATTTATGGGTGTTGGAGGAACATTACTTGGTGCAAGTCTTATTGATAGAAAAGCAATAGGAATAGATATAACTAAAAGATGGATAGATATTTATAAAGAAGTTAGTAAATTAGAAAATTTGGAAGAGCAAAGGACAATATTAGGAGATTCTTTAAAAGAGTTAGATAATATAGAAGATGAGTCAGTGGATTTTATTTTAACAGATGTTCCTTATTGGAATATTGATACTTTAAAGCAAACTAGAAATAAGAAGATTAAACAGTCAAAACTTAATGATTTTGATAATAATACTAAAAATCAAACCAAAGAAGAATGGCTACAAGAAATGTATGATATCTTATATAAAGCATCAAGAAAATTAAAAATAGGAAAATATATGGCAGTGTTTATAGGTGATATTTATAGAGATAAACAGTATCATTTTTTATCAGCAGAACTTGCAATGAAAATTAGTGAAGCACAAGATTTAAAAATGAAATCAAATATTATTTGGGTAGATAACAGTAAGTCTTTACACGTTTTTGGATATCCTAGAGCATATGTTCCTTCAATGATACACCAAAATATATTGATATTTAGAAGGGAAGTTTAAATATATGAGTGGTTTATTACCTAAAAATGAGTATAAATTTAAAAACTTAGAAAGCGAAGAATATGAAGATAGTAAAATATTTTATTTCTATTGTGATAATTTACAAGAAGGGATGCATATATTATTTTGGTTAGAAGAATATAACAGTGAAATGAAATTGATTAAGAGAGGATATAATGGGATTTCAAATTATATTTCTATATATGATATAAATGGGGAAAAATATACAATAATAATATGCTCTTTTTATCACAATGGGGAACTACCAACATTAGTAAGACAAATAATATATAAAATAGATAAACCAGATGTTGTTATCTATTCAAAAAATGAAGATAGAATCATTTGTGCAATAGAAAATACAGAAACAGCATTTGTTGGTGATGCCACATGGCAAAGACATGGTAGAATAATGAATTTCTTACAACAGGAGTTCCCTTTTATATTTTTTGCATATTACTCAAAAAAAGATATGTCAAGAGATAATGTTAGAAAACCAAGTCCACTTTTTGTACTATCTTTCTTTGCTTTATCTATCGAAAATTCAACACCAGCAATATTATCTTTATATGACCATGAAGATGTTGAGCAAAATATAATAAATAAAGATGGCTCAAAGATGATAGATACTAGAAAAGAATCATTAAAATATATTCTTAGTTTAATTACATATGGACAAAATTCAAATATAGCACGCGAAAATTTAAAACGCTGTTTTTTTGATATGAAATATTATTACAAAAAAGAAATAGGAAGAGTTAAAGAAAAACAGTTACCTAAAAAAACATTGGATTTATTGAGAAAAGATGATTTTGAAGAGGAAATAGTTAAGAAAATCGAATCAAAAGATAAAAATTATCCATTATTTTTTGATGATATTTTTCCATGGAAGCCAGTCTCATCGAAGGATTTTGAGATTGATGGTAATAAAGTAGGAATAAAAGATTATTTAAAAAATCAATTGGGAGATATAGATTTTTACCAATTGTCGCCTAAATGCCCAGTTGGAATAACTTTTGAAACTCAGAAGTTGGTAAGTAAATTATCTGAAATAAAAGATAGAGGAGATTATTTTTGGGAAGATTCTTTGGATTCGAAATTGCCTACGATAATAATTTTATTGAGGTTAACTAAAAATGGTAAATTGCAACTTCCAGATCCATATAATGGAAGAATACCAGCTTTTTATGAACTTTATAAGCAATCTTTTGGTGAAATTAATTGTATTATATATTTAATGGATCACTCTAATAAAGATGAATACAATCCTAATTATGCAAAAAATATTAAGATATATAAGTCAATTAATAATTATGCAACTATTTTTATCGATAGAGATTTAAATATATTAGACAAAAATTGTGATAAAGTAGTAAAAGATTCTAGAAAAAAATATGAAGAAGAAATAACAGAAGATAATGTTACTTGTTTTTTTGAAACAATTTTAAAAATGGAAAAAATAAAGCCATCATTTTTAAATCCGCCTTGTGGTTCATGGTCTGATTTTAAATTATATCCTACTGAAAATTTTTTATATATAAACAGAGATGAAGATAGACCAGACATTGCTTATTATATTTCAAAAGAAGAAAAATCAGATGATAAAGGAACATATTATGTTGGGGAAAGTAAAGCTGGTTATAAGTTTTTTAAAAATGAACAAGAATATAACAAACAAGTTGGTCGAATAGAGAAATTAATTACAATTATTGATGAGAAAATAGGATTTGAACTTAAATATAAGACTTTTGTTATATTTAAGGGAACAGAAGAAAATGGATGTGAATTAATAAGCCAAATACGTAGTGGAAGTAGAAAATGGGTGGATTTTGTAATTATAATAGAAGAAAAGGATGAAGAAGAATATAACATAAGAATGATTGTATTAGAGGTATAAAATGAAATACATAGGAAATAAATCAAGATTAATAGGTTTTATTAAAGAAAGTCTTTTAGATGCTAAAATTAATTATAAAAATAATGTTGTATATGACCTGTTCTCAGGGACGGGAAGTGTTAGTGAGTTTTTTTTGAAAAATAATTGTGAGGTTTTTTCTTGTGATAATATGAATTATGCAATAGCAGAGCAGTATCGTAAATTATTTTTTAGAGAAGAGCCTGAATTTAGTGAATTAAAAAATATAATTGGTTATGAGAAATTGGATGATATACTAGAGTATTTAAATAATTTAGAAGGGATAAAAGGTTACTTTTTTGAGAATTTTTGCGAAGAAGGAGAATATAAAAGAAAATTTTTCAGTACTAATAATGCAAAAAAAATTGACGCTATAAGAAGTAAGATAGAAGAATGGAAGGAATTTTTGCCTATAGAAAAATATATGTTTTTAGTAGGTATTTTGATGAATTCTGCTGATTTTGTATCCAATACTGCTGGAACTTATGGTGCATATTTAAAAATATGGAGAAGTATGGCTTTGAAAAATTTGAAATTAACAAAACCAGAATTTATTAATACAGGGGATATTAAGTTATTTGTAGATGATGTTGTTGATTTTGTTAAAAAAAATAAGAAGGCAGATATAGTGTATATGGATCCACCTTATAATACAAGGCAGTATCCGGCAAATTTTAGTACTTTAGAAAGTATTGTTGTTAATGATAATCAGGAACTTAAAGGTAAGACAGGATTAAGAGATTATGAAAAGCAAAAGTCAAAGTTTTCTATAAAGAAGGATGTTAAGGATGAGTTTGTGAAATTGATTGATGAAATTAAAGCAAATTGTATTGTTATGAGTTATAGTACTGAAGGTATTTTGGATAAAGATTTTATTTTAGAGATATTAAACAACAAAGGAAAAACAAAAATGTATAATACTTCTTACAGAAGGTTTAAAACAAATGCTTGGACTGATAATAATACAAATCTCAAAGAGATATTGTTTATTTGTAAGGTGGAGAATAGTTAAAAAGGAAAATAATACTCATAACCCGAAGGTCGTAAGTTCGAGTCTTACCCCCGCAACCAAAGTATATATCACTAGAACTGTAACGGTTTTAGTGATTTTTTGTTGCTTAAAAATTGGTTGCGATAATGCTAAAAAAAGGCATTATTATGTCGAATTGGGTAAAAATTGGGTAAAATAACCACCTCAAATGCCCGAAATTCTAACAAAAATTCAATAAAAAATTTGCAATAAATTTATATTTTTTATAAAAATCTTTAAGTAAAAAACTTTTGGGAAAGAGATATAAAATCTCAAAGTTTTTTACTTTTTTATATCGTGAAATTTGTAATTTGTGAAAATTAGAAAAAAGTAAAATTAAGACCTTGTTGGTAATAATAAGTTTTCTAGTGCATATCCAGCTTTTCTATTATGAGAAAGTAGTGGATGTACATAAAAGTCAAGTGTTGTACTTA
>CALXEY010000081.1 GCA_944387455.1 uncultured Clostridia bacterium | reverse complement strand
GACCTAGAATGCTTTAAAGAGAGCTTATAGTGGCAGTGAGGACATAAGAAATTAATATCAGATTGTTTATTAGGATTCAAAGAAAAAACATGAGAACAAACTTTACATTCAAACTGAGATTGTTTACCATTATTATCGTAAAGAAAATCTTTAGGGGCACCACAAGAAGGGCAAGAAACATTAATAGTAATTTCTTTACCATTTCTACGTTTAACAGGCTTAATGTTATTATCTTTAATTAGCTGTTTAAAGTCTTTGAGTTCAAGAGAAGAAGATTTTTCTATAAATGGAGGTTCATCGACTTTAAAACGACAATAACGTTCATCAGTAGGCTGTTCTTTAACATTAGGGTTATCATTAATTTTAATAAACTTAGAAAGAAAAACAATAATTTTCCAAATAAATTTATTAATTCTATTTAAAAAGTTAATTAAATTTGATATAATAAAGTTCATAGCGAACACCTCGTATCTTTAGTTTTGGGTTTAAAGTTATGAACTAATTATACAGGAATTCGCTATTTTTTTAAAGTAAAAATAGAGGTAAAAAATAAAAAAGTCAAAAAAGACTTAAAAATAAAGGAAAAAGTAGTTGGAAGCTTATAAAGTTTTCACACTACCGGACCAGAAGGAAGAAAAAAAGTATGGAAAAAATTAAGAGGCGATAATGAAAATTCAACAAGATATGTAAGATGTCTGGTTTTAAATATAGATAATCAATCTTATATTATTGATGTTGATGATGTAATAGTTAGACCTTTTGATAAAAAAGAATTTGAACAACAAGACCCAGTTTTTATACCATACAAAGATCTTAACCGTGATTGGGACGAAAGATATGATGGTTCGTAATAATAATTTATTTTACCACCTTTTAAATTTTAAGAATATTATTTCAATTTTTGTTAAAAATAATATTAATAAAATTGAAAGGTGGTAATTTTATGAAAGTAAAGGATTGTATGTGTGAAGATGTGTGTTCTATAAGACCAGAAAATACTCTAAGAGATGTTGCAAAAATCATGTCTGAAAAGCATATTGGTTGTATGCCTGTTTGTGATGATAACAATTGCGTTTGTGGTATTATTACAGATAGAGATTTAGTATTAAGAGGAATTGCTTGTAATAAAGATATCAATAATACTAAAGTAAGTGATATTATGACTTGTAATGTTTGTTCTTGTAAGGAATCAGATGATATTACAAATGCAGAAACTAAAATGGGGCAAAAACAAATAAGAAGGCTTCCTGTATGTGATGAAAACAATAAAATAGTAGGAATATTAACTATAGGAGATTTAGCAAATAAAAAAGTTAATCAAGAAGAATTATGTACTACTTTAGAAGATATTTGTAATTGTAATGGAAATCAAAATAATATGTAATTTTAAAATATAATAAATAAAAGGCGAAAAGAATATAAAATAAAAAATGTAAAATATAAAATACAAAAAGAAGCGGATATTGTCCGCTTTTTCTACATATAATAAAAAGTAGTAGGAGTAGGGTATGGTTTGGGATATTTCTTATTGGTCTAAAGTATTAAAAAGAATATTATATGTTTTATTTATTTTAGTAGGTCTATATATAGGTTTAAAATTATCTGTATTTTATATGCCATTTTTAGTTGCTTTTATAATATCACTTATAATAGAACCGGCTATAAAATTTATTATGAAAAAAACTGGTTTTACAAGAAGAACAAGTTCAATTATAATTTTTGTAATTGTCTCTTTGTTGATAATTGGAATACTTACTTGGCTAATTATTACAATTTTCTCAGAAGCATCTAGTTTATTACAAGGAATTAATAATTATTTTGATAAAGCATATGTAAAGTTCCAAGAATTTATATCTAGTTTTAATTTTGATAAAATAAATTTATCTGATGAATTATTACAAGTGGTGGAAAATTCTACAGGCAATGTTTTAGATACTGTATCAAATTGGGTAAGAAATAGTTTAACATCTCTAATAAATTTAGTAACTAGTATTCCTTCAATTGCAATTTGTATAGGTATTACTGTTATTGCTCTGTATTTTATATGTGTAGATAAAATATATATAATAGACCAAATAGAATATCATATGCCTAAAATATGGGTAAAAAAGATATGGATACATTTAAAAGAATTAACAGGAACACTTGGTGGTTATTTAAAAGCACAGATAACGCTTATTCTAATTTCTTTTGTTATATCTTTAGTTGGTTTATATATTTTACAATTTTGTGGTTTTAATATTAAATATCCATTACTTATGGCATTAGCTATAGGTTTTGTAGATGCTCTTCCAATTCTGGGTTCTGGTAGTTTTATGATACCTTGGGCAATTATATCTGCTTTAAATGGAGATATTAATCTAGGAATTGCAATTATTGTTTTATTAATTATAATGAGTATTGTAAGGCAATTTTTAGAACCTAAATTAGTTAGTAAAAATATAGGAATTCACCCGATTTTTACTTTAATTGCTATGTATACAGGTTTTAAATTAATAGGTATAATAGGACTTCTTATTGGTCCTATAGTTCTTATTATTGTTAAAAATATTTTTTCTAATTTGATAGATAGGGGAGTATTTAAAACTATTTTTGATAAAAAATAATAGAGCAAAATTTGCTCTATTTTTCAATGTCTGTATCAGGTTTTTCTTCTAAAGTTTTTCCTTCTTGTTTTTGTTTTGCTTGTTCTTTTATTCTTGCTAAAGTTTCACTATCTAAGTATTTTTCGATATCCATTCTTGTGAACCCTTCAGAAGATTCATGTGTCATTTCTGCTTCTTTAAAAGCTTCACTATTAGTTAGTGCAGATAATTCATCAAAATGTAAATATATTAATTCTTCTAATGGGTCTCCTTTTCTTACTTGTGATATTACAGCTTTATAGTTTTGATAATCATTAAGTTGTCTAACCATTACTCTTCCTTGTTCGTGTGGATCTATATCAACTTCAAAATATCTAGGTGCAATTTTATTAATTAATTTTACAAATTTTTTAATACCTTCTATATCATCTTTATCTGGTATATCAAGAGGCTCAATAGCTTTTCCTTCTAGTTTTGTATGTGCACCAGGTCCATATGAACCAAATTTACGTTGTCTTTCTGTTTGTATTTGACACTCTACTGGTCCGAAGAAGAGTATTTAAAACAACAAAATTAGATTCATAGCCACTTGTAGCTCTTTTTTCTTCTAAAGATGAGTAATCTATTGTAACTCCTAATTTCTTGAAAGCAGGGTTACTTTCAAAAAGAGATAAAAATTGCATTGTAGCAATTTGGATTTCTGTTTCATTATTATATCTTTCTTCACAATCAGTAAGCAAAGCAAAAAAGTCTATTTTATTATTTGGAGATATGTCGTTTTCATCAACCATACCTTTAGGTGAATTTTCCAAATGTGAAGCTTTTAATAATTTTAGTCTATTATCTATATCTGTTATCTTTGTTCTATAACTTTCAATTAAGTTTTCTTCAGAAGATGGAATATATTCTAAAAGTTTTTCTAATATTCTTCTACAATTTTGATAATACTCTATTTTAGGTACATTTGGTCTTGGTTCATAATCTTCTCTATCTCTAAAGTCATCAACTATTAATTTACTCTTAAATATTTGCATTTCTTTTAAGAATTCTCTATTTCTATCTCTTTTTGCAATTAATTCACTTATATGAGGAAATGTAGAGTAGAATATAGGTGGTGTACTTTGAGAAATAAATGTAATTGCGAATGCATCTGAAAATGGTCTTAAATTTAGTTCTTGTAAATTTTCACCTGTTTCATCATAAGTTTTATCAGCTTCTATATATCTTTTACGTACTTTATTATTTATACTTTTTGAAGCTTTAAATCTAGATGTCATACTTACTCCATAAGAAGGATATCTTTTATTTTGGTAAAACATAATAGTTGCCATTAAATATTTAAAATATTCTCTATATTCTGGGTTATCATATAGTTCTCTATATGAAGAAGCTTCTTCGCCAATTTTTGCTTCTCTTGCAATTTTAAGTTCAGAAGTTTCTAATAAATGATCTTTTGGTATTTGCAAACCTTCTTTAAACTCGTTCATTTGTAATCACTCCATTTGTTTTATTTCCAAGGAAATTATAACATATTAAGATTTAAAAGTAAAGAACATTTGTATTTTAATATAAAGTAGCACGTATTTACAAAAATTGTAAAATGTGTTAAAATACAATTATGTGTAGACAGTAGATTGGAGAAAAAATGAGTTTATTAACAAGTTTTTTGCACGTTCTTCTGGTTTGTATGGTAATTTTTGTAATCATATATATTGTTTGGAGGTCAATATTCCAGTGTAAGGGATATCATATGAAAGGTATCCTTTACAATAGCCAAGAACTTATTGTCCAATGTCTAAAAAGTGGAACATCAAATACTGTAATTGTAATGGGAAACGGTTGGAACATTAGTGTTGATAGAAATAGTCGGATAACTAAACATGACCCAATATTTTTAATTCCTAAAAAGGAATTGGAACTTTTAAAAGAAGGGAAGGAAGACTATAATATAATTACCGCTTATTTTCCATTTGAGTGTTCTGGAATAGATAATAGTGCAGCTGAACTAGCATACTTTCTTAACAAGTATTATTATGGTTATAATATAATACTGCTTGGGCACTCTAAGTCTGCTGTGCAGTTTGCACAAATGCTAAATTACCTTAATGGTAGAAATCTTAAACTTATTTTTGTATCTCCTGCTTTTGGAGGTGTAATAAGTGATGAAAAGGTAATGTCTACTCTAGGAATACTAGATAGGATAATGTACCGGCTTATATTTGTGCCACATAAGGTTAATGAAGACATAACAAAAGGTTCGTTCTTCTTAAGAGAAGTTGCTGACTTTTCTAAGATATCAGAACATGAATCATATCTTGTTAGGTCTAAAGTTTGGAAAAAACCTTTTAACATTATCAACAACTATCTGTTGCATATGGATAGAAAGCTTGGAATACTAGGAGATGGGATAATTGGATATGAAGAACAATATTGTGATGTGAAATGGAAAAGAGAGTTTACCGTTTATGCTAGCCACAGTGATTCTATGGCAGTGGCAATTCAAGAATTAGAAGACATCTCAATTTTGTAATACAAAATTTGAGTCTACGCTTTTTTTAGGAGAAACAGTAAATAAAAAACTGTTTCTCCTTTTAATATTAAACAATTCCATCTGTTGGTATATATGTTTCATCAGGAGGATATACATATTCATCATTTGGTTTATTAACATTTTCAATTTTTGTTATTTTAACAACTGGCATATCACCATGGTAATTTCCTTTTGTTATTTTTCCTGTTATATTTACCCAAGTATTATCTGAATAATTTTTTGCATTTTCACACTCACAAAGAAAACCAACTATAACACTTTGATAGTTAGATGAAATTACCATATCTCTTGCTAGAACAAATTGATTATCTTCTAAATCTAATACTCTATACACATATCCTGTAAAACTAATTTCTACACCCACATATTTATCTATATTTTCATGCACTGCTTTTAAAACATTTGTATAATTATTTGCACTTATTGTATGTACTTTATTATTTACATTGTTACTATTTTTACTTCCACTAAATATCCTAAATATTACAATTGATAATATTATCAATAAAATAATAAACATACATATAAAAAATGTTTTAAATATTTTACTTCCATTTACTTTAACATTAAAAACAAACATACTAATTCCTCATTTCATTTTTTATTAATATATATGATAATTTTTCTATTTTATTACAAGTGAAAATATAAAGAAGAAATAAGAAAATAAAACGATAGAATAATAAATAATAAAAAAAGATAATAAAAATAATTAAGAAACAATAAAAAAACGAAAAAGAAAAAAATAAAATTATTTTCATATAAGGTATTTACAAATATCATATTTATGTGTAAAATAAATATATAGAAACACGACAAAGATAGTGTATAAAAAATAGAAAATAAATGGTATAAAATTACCAA
>CALXEY010000080.1 GCA_944387455.1 uncultured Clostridia bacterium | reverse complement strand
TTAATATCAGAATCTGTTTTTATTTTATCTGAATTTGGTAAAAAATCAAAAGTTCTAGCATATGAAGTCATTATTAAATCTACATTTTTCCCCAATTTATCTAAGGCATTTTTTAAGCCCAAACTACTTCCAATAGCATCACCGGTCAGGTGTTTCGTGTGTTAATATAACTATTGTTTCCGCCTTTTTAATTTCTTCTAAAATTTCATCTAAAGTCATATTATTTATTCTCCTCTTCTTTTTTTGGCATTATCTTTTTTAATATATTATCAATTTTCTCTCCATATTCCATACTTTCATCTAATTCAAAAATAATTTCTGGAGTATTTCTAAGATTAACTTTTTTTGCAAGTTCAGATCTAATAAACCCTGATGATTTTTTTAATGCTGCTAAAGTTTCTTTTACATTTTTAGAATTATAAATACTAACAGAAACTTTAGCAAATTTTAAATCATTTGTAACTTTTACTCTAGTTACACTAATCATACCTGTTGCATTTGGGTTTTTAAGCTCATAATTAATAATTTGTCCTATTTCTTTTTTATATTGTTCATTGATTCTTTCCAATCTACTCTTACTCTCTGGCATATTTATCCCTCCTTAGCCAATTGGGGACGTTTTATTTGCGACTTTTTAGTCGCATTGGGGACAGACCCATATATAGATGTGTCCCAAATGCGACCTTTTGGTCGCAAAAGAAACGTCCCTATCTTTTAATTTCTTCCATGATGTATACTTCTATTTGGTCTCCTTCTTTTATATCATTGTAGTTTTCAATTTGTATACCACACTCAAAACCTTTACCAACTTCTTTTACATCATCTTTAAATCTCTTTAATGTTGCTAAATGTCCATCGTGTATTACTACATTATCACGTATTACTCTTACACCCGCATTTCTTTCTACTTTACCTGATAATACATAGCAACCTGCAATTGTTCCTACATTTGATATTCTAAATGTTTGTCTTACTTCTGCATTACCAATTACTTTTTCTTCATATTTTGGTTCTAGCATACCTTTCATTGCATTTTCTACATCTTCTATTGCTTGGTAAATTACAGAATATTGTTTTATTTCTACTTCATCTTTTTTAGCCTCTTCTTTTGCTACATTATCTGGTCTTACATTAAATGCAATTATAATAGCATTTGAAACTTTAGCTAAAGTTACATCTGATTGATTTACTGCTCCTACTGCTGCGTGTATTACTTTTACTTTTACTTCTTCATTTTCTAATTTTTCTAATGATTGCTTAACAGCTTCTACAGAACCTTGTACATCTGCTTTTACTATTAAATTTAATACTTTTAGTTTTCCTTCTTCCATTTGGCTAAATAAATTATCTAATGTTACTTTTGTAGCTTGATTTATTGCTTGTTCTCTTGCTTGGCGTTTTCTTCTTTCTATTAAGTGTTTTGCTACTTTTTCGTTTTTAACTTCATAGAAAGTATCTCCTGCTTCTGGTACTTCTGTTAGTCCCATTATTTCTACTGGTGTTGATGGTCCTGCTGATTTTACTGATTTTCCTTTATCATCTTTCATTGCTCTTATTCTACCAATTGAAGAACCTACAACTATTGTATCTCCTACATCTAAAGTTCCTCTTTGTACTAATACTGTTGCAATTGCACCTCTTGCTTTATCAAGTTTTGCTTCTATTACTGCACCTTTTGCTTGTTTATGTGGGTTTGCTTTTAATTCTAATACATCTGCTTCTAATAATACCATTTCTAATAATTGGTCTATGTTTGTACCATTTTTAGCTGATATTGGAACAAATATTGTATCTCCTCCCCATTCTTCTGGTACTAAGTCATATGCCATTAATTCTTGTTTTACTCTATCTGGGTTTGCGTCTGGCAAATCTATTTTATTTATTGCAACTATTATTGGTATACCTGCTGATTTTGCGTGATTTATTGCTTCTATTGTTTGAGGCATTACTCCGTCATTTGCAGCAACTACTAATATTGCTATATCTGTTATTTGTGCACCTCTTGCTCTCATTGCAGTAAATGCTTCGTGTCCTGGTGTATCTAAGAAAGTAATTTCTCTATCATTTACTTTTACTTTATATGCACCTATTGCTTGTGTAATTCCACCTGCTTCTCCTTCTATTACATTTGTTTTTCTAATTGTATCTAGAAGTGATGTTTTTCCGTGGTCTACGTGTCCCATAACAACTATTACTGGTGGTCTTGTAACTAATTCTTCTTCTTTATCTTCTGATTCATCAAATAATATATCTTCATCTGTTACAACTTCTTTTTTCTTAGCTGTTATTCCAAATTCTTGTGCTATTAAATATGCTGTATCAAAATCTATTTCTTGATTTATAGTTGCCATTATTCCATAACCAAGTAATTTTTTAATTACTTCTGCTGTTGTTTTCTTAATTTCAGCCGCAAAGTCTTTTACTGTAATACTTTCTGGTATTTCTATTTCTGTTAATTTAAATATTTTTTGTTTATTTCTTTCTTCGTTATTTTGATTTTTTCTTTTCTTTCCTCTTCTTCCACGTTCTGTTGTTAAATCATAGTAATCTAGCATACTGCCTTCTTGGTCATCATCAAACATATTTGATAATTTGCTTGTTTGTTTTAATGATTTTAATTTTCCTTCATCAAAATCTCTGTTTCCATTATTTCTTCTAGATTTATTTTTCTTTTTATTACTATTATTTTCATCAAAACGATTATTATTTTTTTGTTTATCAATTCCTTTATCTCTGTTATATTCTCTTGTTTGTTCTTTTTCTGCTACTTCTTGAGACATTATATTTTTAATATTTTTCTCAATTCCTTTAGCATCTAATGGTCTTTTTCCAAAACGATCATTATTATTTCTATTATTATGGTTATATTTATTATTACCGTTATTAAAGCGATTATCATTTCTATTATTTTTATTATAATTTCTGTTTTGGTTATTATTTCTATTTTCTTTTACATCTTTATTATTATTTGATGTTTTTTCTCTTTTTTCTTCTTTTTTATTTTCTTCTACTTTTGGTTTTGCTTCTGTTTTTACTTCTTTATTTTCTGGTTCTTTTTCTATTTTATTTTCTGGTTTTACTTCTTGTTTTTCTTCCTTTTCTTCTTTTTTTGGTTCAGGTTTACCTAAGCCAAATAACTCACTTACTGTCATTGGCTTACTTGGTCTATTTCTATAGACAATATTATAGTCTTTGTTTTGTTTTCTTTCTACAAAACCAACACTATTTTTCTTTTCTTGTTTTTTATCTTTTTCTTTTTTCTTTTCTTTTTGCTCTTCTTCAGATATTATAACTTCTCTCCTAATAATAACAGGAGCTTTTTCATCTTTCTTTGCTTCTTGCTTTCCTTTATTTGATGCAGGCTTTTCAGCTTTCTTTTCTGCCTTCTTTTCTTGTTTTTGTCCCTTATTACCACTTTTTAATGTTTCTTCTATTTTCTTTGCATCTTCATCTTCTACTCCACTTAAGTGGCTTTTTACATCAATATTTAATTTTTGTGCTATTTCTAATACTTCTTTACTTGGTAAATCATATTTTTTTGCTATGTCATATATTTTTATCTTACCCAATAGTTCCACCCCCATTATTTATTTTTTGTATTTCGTTTGATAAATTTACATTTTCTATTCCTATTATTGCTTTATTATTTTTTCCTATTGCTTTACTTAACATTTCAATATTTCCTCCAACTATTATTGGTACATTTCTTTCTTTTGATAATTTTATAAATTTATCTTTCGTTCTTTCTGAAGCATCTTCTGCTACAATTAGTAATTTTACTTTGTTTTTATTTGTTCTTTCTTCTACACTGTCTGAACCAAAACATATATTTCTTGCTTTTGCAGCAAAACCTATTAAACCTAATATTTTATTATTTATCAAGTATTACACCTCTTAATTTCTCATAAATTTCATTTGATATTTTTGTTTCAAATATCTTTTCTAATCTTTTTGTTTTTATTAATTTTTCTAAGCATTCTATATTATCACAAATATATGCTCCTCTTCCTTGCATTTTTCCTGTTCTGTCTATATTTATTTCGCCCTCTTTGTTTTTTACAATTCTAATTAGTTCTTTCTTAGGCTTTTTTCCATTGCATCCCATACAAGTTCTTTCTGGTAATTTCCCCATAAAAAAGTTCTTCTCCTTCCTTATTTTATGTCCAGTTTTACATTTTATTCTGATTTATCAGCACTTTCATCACTATTTTGTTTTTCCATAAGCATTGTTCTAAATTGTGTTTCTGATTTTATATCTATTTTCCAGTTTGTTAGTCTTGCTGCTAGTCTTGCATTTTGTCCTGATTTTCCTATCGCTAATGATAATTGGTCATCTGGAACTATTACTTGTGCAAATTTTTCGTCTTCTTTTATATCTACTGCAAGTATTTTTGCAGGAAGTAAACTTGCTGCTATGTAAATGCTTGGATCTTCGTTCCACTCTATTACATCTATTTTTTCACCATTTAATTCATTTATTACATTTTGTATTCTTACACCTTTTTGACCTACACAAGAACCTACTGGGTCTATATTTGGATCTGGTGAATATACTGCAACTTTGCTTCTATATCCTGGGTCTCTTGAAACACTTTTTATTTCAATTACTCCTTCATATATTTCTGGTATTTCAAATTCTAATAATTTTCTTACAAAGTCAGGATGACTTCTGGATACTATTACTTGTGGTGCTCCTTTTGAACCTTTTTCTACATCTAATACATATCCTTTTATTTTATCATTTACTCTATAATGTTCTGTAGGTATTTGTTCTTTAGTTGGCATTACACCTTCTAACTTTCCTAAGTCCATTACTACTATTTTCTTGTCTGCTTTTTGAATTATTCCAGATACTATTTCACCTTTTCTGTCATTAAATTCATTAAAAGTCAATTCTCTTTCCATTTCTCTTAATTTTTGTATTATAACTTGTTTTGCTGTTTGTGCTGCAATTCTACCAAAATTTCTTGGTACTATTTCTGTATCTATTGTATCTCCTTCTTTTAAATCAGGGTTTATTTTTATAGCTTCTTCTTCTGTTATTTCTGTTTCTGGGTTTTCTACTTCTTTTACCACAGTTCTTACTGAATAAATATGTGTTGCTCCTGTTTTTCTATCCATTACTACTTTTACATTTTCTAGAGAATTAAAATTTCTTTTATATGCTGTAACTAATGCTGTTTCTATTGCATCTAGCACATAATCTTTGTTTATTCCTTTCTCTTTTTCTAATTCCTCTAAAGCTAATATTAATTCTTTATTATCAATTGCTGGTTCTTTCATTTTATATTCCTCCTTACCAATTATAAACCGTTTTTATTTGTGATATATTTTTTCTTTCTATATTAACATTATTTTCTTCTGTTTCTAGTACTATTTCATCTTTATTAAAACTTTTTAGTATTCCTCTATATTCTTTTTTACCTAATTCATCTTTTTTAAATAATTTTACATTAACTTCTGCTTCTAAATTCTGTTCTAGGTGTTTATCTTTTTTAAGTACTCTTTCTATTCCTGGTGATGATACTACTAAAAAGTATTTTTCTTTAACAACATCTTCTTTATCTAATATTGGGTTTATTTCATTATTTACTTTTTCACAATCATTTAAGTCTATTCCTTTTTGGCTATCTATATATATTGTTAAATAATAATCTTTCCCTTCTTTACTATATTCTACATCATATAGTTCATAGCCTAATTCTTCTATTTTACTTTTAATTAAGCTTTCGACTTTTTCTTCCACTCTTGACAAAATATCACTCTCCTTATACTAATCAAGAGTGGGATCTGCTCCCACTCTTTCTGTCTTTTTCTTAGTTACCTATAATATTATACCCAATTTTTTCAATAAATGCAAGCATTTTTTCAAATTTTTCGTAAATTATTTTTACTTATATGTACAGACTAATCTTAGGAACAATACGCTTTTTGTCGAATTATGACGAACGATTTTTCTTGACATTTCAATAAAAATGTATTATTATATTAATATCATTTTTCAATAATTTAATTTTTTCAACAATTTTTTTCGTTTATTTCAAGAAAAAAATAAAATAAAAAATTAAAAATAAAAATTTAAGAAAAGAAAGGATGTGTG
>CALXEY010000079.1 GCA_944387455.1 uncultured Clostridia bacterium | reverse complement strand
TCACAAATAGTACTTTTAAATTCAGACTTTAGTGTATTAAAAGATGTATTAATGGAAGGAAGAAGAGTAGTAAATAATATAACAAATGTAGCAAGAATATTCTTTATAAAAACAATATATTCAGTACTACTATCACTATTCTGCATAATAACAAATACAGCATTTCCATTTATACCAATACAAATAACATTAATAGACTTAGTAATAGAAGGTTATACATCATTCTTTATTACATTTGAGAAAAACAAAAAACCAATTACAGGAGCATTTTTACCAACTGCACTCACGAATGCAGCTCCATTTGCAATTGTAATTATGTTTAATATAATTGTTTTAACTATAGTAGGAAATGTAATAGGAATAGAACAAGGTGTTTTAACTACAATGATGTATATTTTAATAGGTTTTGTAAGCATATTAGCAGTACAAGAAGTATGTACACCATTTACAAAAATACATACATTTTTATTTACAACAACAGCAGTTGGTTTTTATGTAGCAGCACTATTATTTAATAAAATATTAGAACTAACACCTGTACCACAAAAAGAAATTATCATTACAGCAGTTTTAGCGGTAATTAGTTATATTTTAATATACGTAAAAAGAAAAGTTTATAAGAAAAAACAAATAGGTTAAAATATTAAAAAAGGAGTAATTCTTGATAATTATTCCTTTTTTGTGTTATTATTGTTATAGGTGATAAAAAATGAAAATAGATTTACATATACATACAAATAAGTCAGACGGAGAATATAGCCCAAAAGAAATAATAGATGAAGCAAAAAAATTGGGAGTATCTGTCATATCAATAACAGATCACGACACAATAGATGCATATAGTGAAGAATTATTTGATTATGCAAAAGAAAAAAGTATTAAGCTGATACCAGGAGTAGAAATATCAACTAAAATAGAAAAAGCAGGGATACACATACTTGGATATAATTTCGATTTAAAAAATAAAGAATTTGCTTTAGAATTAGAAAAAATAAGAAATTCAAGACATATATATTTGTATGAAGTATCAAAAAAACTAGAAAGTTTAGGTTACAAAGTAAATTTCCAAAAATTAGATAAAATAAAATCAGTAACAAAAGCACATATTGCATCTGATATTGTAGAAAATAAAGAAAATAAAGAAAAATTACTAGCAGAATTTGGATATATTCCCAAAAGAGGAGAATTTATAGAAACAATAATGAACGAAAACTGTATAGCATATGTAAAGAAAAATACAGTAACACCAAAAGAAGCAGGAAAAGCCATAAGAAAAGCAGGAGGGAAAGTAGTATTAGCACATCCTGTGGCATATGAATATGAAGATAATTTAGTAGAAGAAGATATATTAAAAATAATAGAAGAATTAAAACCTGACGGAATAGAGGCAAATTATTTGTATGTGAAAAGAAATGGAGAATTAGTAGACAAAACACAAAAATGGAATACATTTGCAAAAAAACATAAACTATTTGTAACAGTGGAAACAGACTTCCATAAAAAAGATGAAATACACCCTGAGATAGGCTTTACAAAAACAGATTTTAAATTAGAAGATAATGTAATAGATGAAGTAATAAATAATATTAATAAAAAGTAAAAGAAAAATTAGAAATAAAAAATCAAAATATAAAATAGAAGGAGAAGAGAAAAATGTCATTAGAAAGAGCAAAAAAATATTTAGAAAAATTTAAATTAGAAGATAGAATAATGGAATTTACACAATCATCTGCAACAGTAGAAGAAGCAGCAAAAGCAATAGGTTGTAAAGAAAGTGAAATTGCAAAAACGCTATCATTTATAATAGAAGATAAACCAATATTAATAGTAGTTGCAGGAGATTGTAAGATAGACAATAGTAAATATAAACAAGAATTTGGGAAAAAAGCAAAAATGATACCATATGAGGAAGTGGAAAAATTAATAGGGCATAAAGTTGGAGGAGTATGTCCATTTGGAATAAAAGAAAATGTTACAGTATATTTAGATAATTCACTAAAAAGATTTAAAACAATATATCCAGCCTGTGGAGAAACAAACACAGCAGTAAAACTAACAATAGAAGAATTAGAAAAAACATCAAACTATAAAAAATGGATAGACGTTTGCAAATGAGACAAATTGGGTGTGCCCATTTGTCTCATTTATATAATAAAGTTATTTTTCTGTTTTTTATTTCTATTAACCTGTCATCTTTTAAATGTTTTAATTCTCTAAACATTGCAGATCTGTTTACTGCTATATAATCTGCTAAGTCTTTTAGTGAAAATGGTAGATATAGTGATTTAGAAGGGTTTTCACTATATTCTATATCAAAATATTCTAAGAGCTTATCACGTATTTGTTTTTTTTCTAATATTCGTATTCTTTTATTTGATTCTCTAAATTTATTATTTGTTATATCAAATAAATTATATAAAAAAATATTAAAATATACGTGATTTAAATTTTTTTGATTTAATAAATCATTATAATTTATAACTAATATTTCACTATCTGTTTTTGAAACAATCTCACAATTATCATTATTTATGCCAGAAATATTAGTTCCAAATACTGAAAATTTTGTAAGATTTTCTAAAATGATTTCATTTCCATTATATTCAATATAAGAAATTTGAGCCTCTCCTTCTAAAACAATACAAACTATATTTTCACTTTTTATAGTAGGCAGAATATCCTCGTTTTTCTTGAAGCTGTAAGAGTGTACGTTTAGTAAATCAAACAATTTATTTATTTGTAATTTATTTAAATCTTGAAAAGGGCTTCTCATAAGCTATCACCAAAATTATTTTAACAAAAAAATAAAAAAGTTGCAAGTGCAACTTGTAAAATAAAAATATTATCTATAAGATTAGGTCATAATAAAAAAACATAAGGGGGAACAAAAGAGATGAAAATTGTTAAAAGAGATGGACATATCGTAGATTACGATCCAGAAAAAATTAGAGTAGCAATAGGAAAGGCAAATGAGGAAGTTAGAGGTAGAGAAAAAGCGACTAAAGAGGAAATTAAAGAAATTATCAAGTATATTGAAGACTTAAACAAAAAAAGAATTTTAGTTGAAGATATACAAGATATTATAGAAGAAAAATTAATGGAATTTGATAAATATCAATTAGCTAAAAAATATATTACATATAGATATACAAGAGAATTAGTAAGAAAAGCTAATACTACAGACCAAACTATTAAAGAGTTAATTGAAGGTGAAAATGAATATTGGAATAATGAAAATTCAAATAAAAATGCTGAAGTTGTAACAACACAAAGAGATTATTTAGCTGGCATTACAAGTACAGATATAACAAGAAGATTTTTATTACCAGAAGATATCGTAAAAGCTCATGATAGCGGTATTATACATTTCCACGATGCAGATTATTTCGCACAAAATGCACTTCACAACTGTGAATTAATTAACTTAGATGATATGTTACAAAATGGAACTGTAATTAATGGGGTTATGATAGAAAAACCACATAGATTTATAACAGCTGCAACTATTGCAACACAAATAATTTTAGCAGTTACATCTTCTAGTTATGGTGGAGCAACAGTTTCTCTTACACATTTAGCACCATTTGTAAGATTAAGTTATGAAAAATATTTAAAGAAATACCAAGAAAGAGGCTTAAGCAAAGAAGACTGTGAAAAATTTGCTATGCAAGATACTAAAAAAGAAGTTGAAGACGGAGTTCAGACATTTAATTACCAAGTAAATTCTATGACAAATACAAACGGACAAGCACCATTTTTATCAGTAAATATGTATCTAGGTGAAACAGATGAATATAAAGATGAACTTGCTATGATAATAGAAGAATTCTTAAAACAAAGAATTTTAGGGTTCAAAAACGAAAAAGGTGTTTATATAACACCAGCATTTCCAAAACTTTTATATGTATTAGAAGAAGATAATATTCACGAAGACAGCAAATATTGGTATTTAACAGAACTTGCTGCTAAATGTACAGCAAAAAGAATGGTTCCTGATTATATTTCTGAAAAAATGATGAAAGAATTAAAGAAAAATGAATTAGGAGTTGGAGAGTGTTATCCTTGTATGGGTTGTAGATCTTTCTTAACACCTGATAGAACAATGAGTTTAGGTAATATTGCAAAAGCTAAAAATTATGTCGAAGGTAAAGGAAAATATTATGGTAGATTTAACCAAGGTGTTGTAACAATTAATTTACCAGATGTTGCACTTTCTTCTGAAGGTGATATGGATAAATTCTGGGAAATATTTGATGAAAGATTAGAGTTATGCCATAAAGCACTTCAAATAAGACATAAAAGATTAAGCAATGTAACAAGTGATGTAGCACCTATTCTTTGGCAACACGGAGCTTTAGCAAGACTTGATAAAGGTGAATCAATACACGAATTATTACATCACGGATATTCAACAATTTCACTTGGTTATGCAGGTTTATATGAGTGTGTTAAATATATGACAGGAGATAGCCATACAGATAATGGTGAAGGTAAAGAATTTGCACTTAAAGTTATGCAACATTTAAATGATGCTGCAAATAAGTGGAAAAAAGAAGAAGATATAGATTATTCTGTTTATGGTACACCAATTGAGTCTACTACATATAAATTTGCAAAATGTTTAAGAGAAAGATTTGGAACAATAAAAGGTATAACAGATAAAAACTATATAACAAATTCATACCACGTTCCTGTTTTTGAAGAAATAGATGCATTTTCTAAATTAAAATTAGAAAGTGAATTCCAAAAATTAAGCCCAGGTGGAGCTATATCATATGTAGAAACACCAAATTTACAAGGAAATATAGATGCTGTAATAGAAGTTATTAAATTTATATATGATAATATTATGTATGCAGAATTAAATACAAAATCAGATTATTGTCAAAAATGTGGGTATGACGGTGAAATTATGTTAGATGATGATTTGGAGTGGTATTGCCCAAACTGTGGCAATAGAGACCATAACACATTAAATGTTGCAAGACGTACTTGTGGTTATATTGGAACTAATTTCTGGAATAAAGGTAGAACTCAAGAAATAAAAGAAAGGGTATTACATTTAGATAATAAGGTGGCTGTAAAATGAGATATAATTTAATTAGAGAAATGGACATAGCAAATGGACCAGGTGTTAGAGTTTCTGTATTTATGCAAGGATGCCACTTCCACTGTAAAAATTGTTTTAACGAAGAAACTTGGGACTTTGATAAAGGTGAAGAGTTTACAGATGAGACAATTGATAAAGTTTTAGAATTATGTAATAAAGATTATATAAAAGGCTTATCTATTTTAGGTGGAGAACCAATGCATCCTACAAATATTGAAGGAACAACAAAACTTGCAAAAGCATTTAAAGAAAAATACCCTAATAAAAATTTATGGGTATGGACAGGTTATAAATATGGAGAAACTCTAAAAGATAAGGACGTTTTTAAATATATTGATGTTTTAGTAGACGGACAATATGTAGATGAACTTCACGATTTTAGGTTAAAATGGAGAGGTTCTTCAAACCAAAGAGTTATTGATATGAAAAATACTTTAAAAGGAAATAAAATAGTTACTTTGGAAGATTAGAAAATGAGCAGATAATTACTTGTTAATTATCTGTTTTTGTGTTATTATCAAAATATAAAGTAAACATACAAGGAAGTAATTAATTTGGAAATAGAAGAAAATATTTTTAAAAAATCAAAAATAGATGAAGAAAAATTAATTAAATATGGTTTTAATAAAGAAAGTAAAGGATATAAATATTCTACAAAAATTATGAACAATAGCTTTAGAGTAGATATATTTGTATCTAAAAAAGGTGAAGTCTTAGGAAAAATATATGATTTAAGTTTAGATGAAGAATATACAAATTTTAGAATAAAAGATGTAAATGGAGAATTTGTAAATAAAGTTAAAAACGAATATATTAAATTATTAGAAGAAATAAAGAAAAATTGTTTTAAAGAAGAATATTTTGTATTAGAACAAGCAAATAGAATAACAAATATAGTAAAAGAAAAATATAACGTAATACCAGAATTTTTGTGGGATAATTTCGAAGGAGGAGTTTTTAGAAATAAAAAAAGTAGTAAATGGTTTGGTGTAATAATGAATATTAATAAAAACAAAATTATACCAAAAGAAAATGGAGAAGTTGAGGTTTTAAATTTAAAGCTAGATAATGATGTAGAAAAATATCTAAAAATAAAAGGAATTTACCCAGCATACCATATGAATAAGAAAAATTGGGTAAGTATTATATTAGATGATACTATTTGTGATAATGAAATATTAGAATTAATAGATATTAGTTTTAAAAACTCTGATATTATAGGTGAGTGGATATTCCCAGCAAACCCAAAATACTATGATGTAATAAAAGCTTTTGAAATATATGCAACCGCAATCCCATTGGCTTTAGACGATGGGTCAAGGTTGCCGAAAGTATACATTTTGTGTTA
>CALXEY010000078.1 GCA_944387455.1 uncultured Clostridia bacterium | reverse complement strand
AACCACCTAAGTGAATAGAAATATTTAAAAGTCCCATAAAAAATACCATAATAAGACACATACAAATACCAAAAACAATGTTTTCTTTTTTATTTGTTGGCATATTACAATTCCTCCTTTCATTATTTTCTAAATAAACTATGTAGTTTATTTATGCACCAATATTTATTGTAGCATAAAAAAAATTTTTTATGTAATAGTTTTTTTGAAAAAAATATATATTTTAGTTTAAATTTCTTTTATTTCTTGATATTTCATTTTCTTTATAGTAAAATATTTAAAAAGAAAAGAGGTAAAAATGTATACAGTAGAAGAATTTGATAAAGGAAAAACAAAAGTATTAAGATATATTTTATATAAAAAAAGAACAGAACAAGAAGTAAGAACAAAGTTCCAAAAAGATATAGAAGAAAATATGTTAGAAGATATAATTGAATATTTAGAAGAAGCAGGATATATTAACGATAAAGAATATATAGAAAAAACTGTAAACAATTTTATTGTTTTAAAAAATATGTCTATAAAGGAAATAAAATACAAGTTAATGTCAAAAGGATTAAATAAAAATGATATAGAAGATTATATTTATGAAAACAAGGAAAAATTAGAAGAATATGAAACAAAATCAGCAAGAAATGTTATATATAAAAAATCTACATCAATGGAACAAGAAGAAATAGTTCAATTTTTATTAAAAAAAGGGTATAAAAAAGATAGTATAAATAATGCAATGGAGGAATAAACAATGCCGATACTTACACTAGAAACAAATAAATATGCAGTAAAAATAGATAATTTTGAAGGACCACTAGATTTATTGTGTCATTTAATTGAAAAAAACAAAATGAATATTTATGATATAAACCTAAGTGAAATAACAGATCAATATGTAGAATATTTAAAAGAACAAGAAAAAATGAATTTAGAAATAGCAAGTGAATTTTTAGTAATGGCAACTACATTATTATATCTAAAATCAAAGAATCTACTTCCAAAACAAGAAGATGATGAAGAAGAAATAACAGAAGATGAATTAATTAGAAGAATAATAGAATATAAGAAATTTAAGGAAATAAGCAAAATATTAAAACAGAATTATTTAGAATACCAAAATAGATATTTTAAACAACCAGAAGAAATTAAGCTTCCAAAACAAAAAATAGAAAAAGATTATGATAAAAATGTGATACCAGATGTTTATAAAAATGTAATGGAAAAAAACGCAAGTAAAATAAACCAAAATGCTAAAAATATTGAAAAAATTGCTATCACAGATAATTATACAGTAGCAAGTAAAGTAAGACAAATGTTTAAAGTTTTAATAAAACAAAAATCATTTATATTCAATAAATTATTTTCAATAAAGAAACATAATAAACAAGAAGTAGTAACAGCATTTTCAGGACTCCTTGAATTATCTAGAAGAAGTAAAGTTGAAACAGACCAAGAAAAATTATTTGGAGATATTTTAGTAAAAAAATCTGATAAAAAAGTTGTTAATAAATGATTAAAAAAGAAAAAATTGGAAAAACTAATATAAAACCTCTAAAGGAGGGGAGAATATTGGTTTTTCTTTTTATATTAATAGGTATTTTTGTATTTTTATTAATAAGTGTAATATTAATAATATTTTCAAAAATAAGAATTGAAATAGAAAATTTTAAATATACTTCTAATACTAATGTGATAAATAGAAAACATATAAATAATAATTATTGTATAATATTAAAATTATGTATTTTAAAGAATTTACCAATTATAAAAATACAAATAACAGAAGAAAAATTAAATAAATTTAAATCAAATGTAAAATTAAAAGAAAAAATAAGAAAAGAGATTGGAAAAATTGATGTTAAAAAACTAGAAAAAGAAATAACTTTAAGTAAACTAAAAGAAATATCAAAAACTATAAAAATATTAATAGAAAAATTTAATCTAAAAATAGAACTAGGAACAGAAAATGCAGTGGTAACAGCAATGATAATTCCTTTTATTAGTACACTAATATCATTTTTATTAAGAAACAAAGTAGAAAAATATAAAGATCAAAAATATAATATAAAACCTGTATTTTTAAATAAAAATATGTTAAATATAGAATTTTCAGGTATATTTCAAATAAAAATGATACATATTATAAATATAATATATATCTTAAATAAGAAAGAAGGAGAGGATAGAAATGAGCGAACATCCAATAGAAGGTCTTATGCTTACAGCTATGAATAGTATACAAGATATGGTAGATGTAAATACTATAATAGGAGAACCGATAGAAACATCAAATAATATTGTGATAATACCAATATCAAAAGTATCTTTTGGTTTTGCAGCAGGAGGAAGTGAATTTAGTGGAGAGACAGTAGACGAATATAGTAAAAAGGAAAAAGAAGAAGAAATACAATATAGATTACCATTTGGTGGAGGTTCTGGTGCTGGTGTTACAATAAACCCAATTGCATTTTTAGTAATACAACCTAATAATGTTAAATTATTACCTGTAAATCACAGCTCTTCATTAGACAAATTATTAGACTATGTGCCAGACTTAATAGAAAAAACAAATAATATTATGAATAGATGTATGCAAAATAAAAAAGAACAAACAAATCAAATCTTAAAGGAAATGCAAAAAAAACACGATAAAAATATGAAAAAACAACAAGATGATAAAAAAGAAATAGAAAGAAAAATAGATGAAAGTACAAAGAAAATAACAGAAAGCAATAAAGAAAAATCTAAAATAGAAAATGATACAGATTATGAATTTGAATATGATGAAACATTAGAAGATGAGTGAGAATTTTGGGGACGTTTCATTTGCGACCTTTTGGTCGCAAATGAAACGTCCCCATTTCTCTTATCTTAGTAAATTTATCCATGAATAATAAGTTTTTTTCATAATAGTAAATAGATTATTTTTTTCTACATCTTCATTTGCAACAACGTTAACACTTGATAATAATTCGCCATTTAAAGTAAAAGAAATTTCTCCTAACTTTTGACCTTTTTTTATAGGTGCAGATATTGTATCTTCTAAATTTAATGTTTGTTCTACATTTTTATCATCACCTTTTTTTAATAAAGTGCCACAATCTTCTTCTAAAACCGCTTCTACACTATCTTTTATTCCTTTATTAACACTAACTGTTTTTACAACATCACCTTTTTTACCAAATTCTTTATATGAAAAAGTATTAAAACCATAATCTAAAAGTTTAGTAGCATTTTCAAATCTAATTTTTGAAGAAGGAGCCTTCATAACAACAGCAATTAAAGATAAATCATCTCTTGTAGCACTTGCAGATAAATTGTATAATGCAAGAGAAGTTGAACCTGTTTTTAAACCAGTTGCACCTTTATAGTTTCTAATCAATTTATTTGTATTAGAAAGCTGAGATTTACCGTCTCTTAAACTATCCATCCAAATAGTTGTGTATTTGGTAACATCAGGGTGGTTTTTAAGCAATTCTCTAGACATAAGTGCAATATCATAGCTAGAAGTTAAATGACCTTCTTCATCAAGTCCGTGGCAATTTTTAAAAGTGGTATCTGTCATACCAAGTTCTTGTGCTTTATCGTTCATCATTTGAACAAAAGCTTCCTCGCTTCCAGCAATATATTCTGCCATTGCAACAACACAGTCATTTGCTGAATTTACACAAATAGCTTTTAACATTTCATCTACTGTTAAGGTTTCTCTAGGGTCTAGCCATATCTGTGAACCACCCATAGAAGCAGCATTTTCAGAGCAAGGAACTTCATCTGTTAAAGATATTTTACCAGAATCTAGGCTTTCCATTATAAGTAATATACTCATAATTTTAGTAACAGAAGCAGGGTGTAGTTTTTCGTGTATATTATAGCTATATAAAACTTGACCTGAATTTTGTTCAATTAAAATTGCAGAACCGCAATCTAGATTTAAAAAATTATCATCTGTAATTTCAGTATTAACTTCTTTACTAGAAGAATTTGTTGTATTAGTTGTATTATTAGTAGTAATAATATTTGAAGATGTTTCAATAGTGTCTGACCACACATATTGATATGATATAGCAAAGCAAGGAATTGTAATTGCTAAGCAAGAAAAAATAATAAAAATAATTATTAAAAATTTAAAAGTTCTCATAAATAGACCTCCAATCGCTATTAAAATATATTCAAGAATAAATTAAATATGAAAAAATCACAAATTTTATTGACTAATTTTAAAATATACACTAAAATTAAAATAAATTGATTACTAAAATAAAAGGAAGTAATAAAAAATGGATCTGACTTATTTTGGAGTTGAATTATTTAAAAGAAATAAACAAAGACAGATGAACTTTGATTATTTTGCTGTAGACGGTTCAAATGAGAAAGCATATAAAACTGTAAAAAAACTATTTAAAAATAAAACAGAATATTCACCATTATATATATATGGTAAATCAGGACTTGGAAAAACACATCTAGTAACAGCAATAGCAAAAGAAATGGAAGATGATAAAAATTTTTTATTAATTAATTGTGAAGATTTTGTAAATGAAATAAATAACGATAAAGATATAGAAAAATATTATAATTATGACTTTTTTATTATAGATGATATACAATATATAATGTTAAAAGAAAAAGCAAAAACTGAACTTGTTAAATTAATAAATTATTTTATAGAAAATAATAAAAAAATGATTTTAACAAGTATATTACCACCTCAAATAATTTTTAAAGATAATGAAGATATTGATTTAAGTAAAGGTGTAATTACAGAAATTACTATGCCAAAAGTTAGAATTAAAAGAGAAGTAGCAAAAAAATTTGAAGAAGACGAAGAAGTGGTTTTTAATAATGTAAGATTAGGTGAGTTAATTAATGAAAGTACTACAGTAGAAAACTTTTTAGATAAATTAGATGAAGAAAAATTTGAAATAACTTTTAAAGGCTAAAAGAACAGCTAGTAATAAGCTGTTCTTTATATAGGTTTTATGGAATTAATTGTTATTGTAACACTTGAATTATCTGTAGATGCTTTTATTTTAATATCATTTCCAGTATTATTTACAAATTTAAAATCATAACTACCATAAGCAACTGCAGCATCTTTACCGTCTTTTACATAAGGAACATCATTACTATGTTCGTGCCTTTCTGTAACTTTTAAAGAAGGAATTTCTAAAACAGCATTATAAAGAGTGCTACTTACTTGGCAATTTCCACCACCGAAGCCCTTTGGTTTTATTTCCATTATGGTCAAAAACATCAGCTTCTTCATAGCCTTTAGATGATGTTGCTTTTCCTACAGTATTACAAAATGAAAAAGTCTCACCATTTTTAACAATAGTATCATTTAAAGTATTGCAAGTAATATTTATATTGTTTTGTCTTTCCGAGTCTTTTGAATAAATTTTAGTAGAAAATGTAGATAATTGTTCTTCTGTATATTGTGGTTTACTATTTTCTTTCTCTTTTTCTTCATTTTCTTTGCTAGTATTATTATCTTTCATTTCATTTTCGCTATTTGTTGTATTATTATTATCAGTATTATTTGTATTTCCTTCATTATTAGAATTTTCGTTATTTGTGCTAGTCCTACTTGTATCATAGTTTGAATTATTATTATTTTCTTTTGTCTTTATTCCAAAATAAATAGCTACACTAATTATTGCTGCTAAAATAATAATTAATAAAAACCAAATTTTATTTTTCATTTATATCACCATTTTTATTTTAACCAAAAATATTTTATTTAATTAAGAAAAAAATATATATAAATGAAAAATTTAACAAAAGAGAAAAAACAAAAGTAAAAAATTACAAAAAACGACAAAAAAGTTGTAATTAGAAAAAAATTATGATAGTATTTTACTAGATAGCAAAGGGCTATGATAGAAACTACTTTAAGAAAGGAACAAAAAATGTCAATTATAACTCTTGCAATGGCAAAGCCTAGCTATGTTTATGAAGAGATAATTGGAAAAAATGTTCTGATTTCTATTCCAGAAGGAAGGGGATATACAAGCCTAGAAGTAAGAAATGGTTTTGGAGACCAAACTTTTTCAAGCAATGATCTACCAAGTTCTATTATCACCAAGTGCCTTGGAGTAACAAGGTGTGGAGACGGAAAGGTTCATCCTGTTTGTTATTCACAAATAAATCTTATTGAAGAATTTTCAATAAGAGGACTTACAGGTTTTGAAAATGGAGTAGAAGAGCTAAATAAGATTTGCCAAGTTTTTACACAGCAAGAAGGGTTGTATTTTACAAGAAGTTGTAATATGCAAGATAGAGATATCTTGTATAAACCCAATTCTTTAAGTTCCTATTGGCTTGCTTCCAGAAAGAGTCAAAAATTTGTAATCAATACGAGTTTTCGTATGTGTGTAAAATCTGGAGAGGGTGTAAGTTACCAAGCTCTTTATGATACAGATGTACTTAGAGAGTATGCAGGAACTTATAGTATTAGAGCTGTATTTATTCTTTCAGCAGAAGTTCTTTTCCCAGAAAGGAAGATTAATTGGATAGATTCTTAAAGTAAGATAGAAGGGGCTAGAAATTAGCTC
>CALXEY010000077.1 GCA_944387455.1 uncultured Clostridia bacterium | reverse complement strand
AACGCCTGTGGAGATAGTAGGTTACGAGGTCTAAGAAGCAGGAAGCCCATTGGCTTTAGACAATGGGTAGTTCACAATATACATAAAATATGGTAAAATAAATATTATAGCAGTTGCTATATTTGTATTATCCGACATCAAGCTTAAAGGAGAAGATTATGAGTCGGAACGTAGTAGAAAGTTATTATTCAGGACGATATGTAGAGCCTGTAATTCCTAAGGGATATAGGTATGCATATGGAAAGTGGAACGAAGGGTTTGTGATTGAAAGAATTTCAGACGGAAGTCTTTTCACATTTGTACCTGCAGGTATCCTGAAAGATAACGGAACATTTGATGGAATAAAGTTCAATCAGCGGTTTGGAAGAAGAAAGTGGTATGGTGAAGATGAAAAGTTAGGTGAAGAGCCTATAAAGCAAGAAATATGGAATCAATTCCATAGTGTAAGAGAGTATGGAGGTTTTTATATCTCTACATACCAGATTTCAAGAAGCATTTTTGCTAGACCACAATCACTAGAAGGAAAAAAGCCTTGGACATATGTTGATTTCTACTGTGCAAAAGAAATAGCTGAACACTTTGAGGAAAGTTTTGCTATAAGAAGTCATCTAGTTTATGGGGCAGAATACGATACAATGCTCCAATGGCTTTATGAAACAGAAGCAATGTCACTTGAAGACCTTACAGTTCTTGACGGAACTGAAAATGGTAAGCCGTTTAGTGCAAATAATATCTTTGACATTGCAGGGACGACTTCAGAGTGGACACAAGAAAAAGTAAACAGTAGACATATGATGTCTGTAATAAGAGGTGGAACGAATGTTACACCAAGGGGGAGGAAGCCAATAGCTGATAGAACATCTTGTGCAATCTATAGGAAAGACCCTTATATAGGCTTTAGGGTTGCACTCTATATTCCATAAAACTACTACAAAACAAGCTCTGGTTATTACCAGGGCTTGTTTTAACTAATTTAATTCTTTAAAGAAATAATATTCAGAACCAGAAGTGTTGCTTCCTTTATATGTATATCCGTCATAAATACCATTAAGGTCTACATTTAAATTCATATTATATGAAAATTTCTCATTTAAATTATTTACAATATGAATTGTAAAATGTAAAGTACAATTTATATCTTCTAAATTAACACCAGCTTCTTGTAAAACCTTTCCGTTAAAAGAAATTGTATTACTATCAGAAGAAACTGAGTAATTTGTTAATAAATCTTTATTTAAAAATCCTAATGAAATAGGGTTTGAGCAGTCTGTATAGAAAGTAGGCTCATCATAATTATTATTTTCACTTTCTTCATTAGTATTAACTATCTTAAAATCAATTCTACCATTTTCAGGAGCTACAATATCCTTATATTTACCAAAATTTAAAGGGTTCTTATAATTTAATATTTTTGTACCATTTTCAGATTTCATATCAATTGAAATATTATCAATATATAGTTCTTTAACAGTATTTTCATCAGTCAAATCAGTAATTGTCTCACCATTGTTTATAAATATAGAAATATCACTATATTGTGAAATAGACATATTACTTAAAGATTGATTTTCTGAATTATCAACTGCGTTTGCACTGCTATAAATTAATATTTTTTGCACTGAGAAAATAGGTTCTTCATTTTCTTCTGCAATTTCAGTCATCTGATTTGCAAAATTATTTTTTGCAAAAGCAGGTGTGAAAACGAAATTATAATAAAGTATTAATAACACAATAGCAAAAATTATTAAAATAACAAAAGCAAGTTTTACATTTTTAATTTTTATTTTAGAATTTTTCACAAAGTTCACCCTTTCTTTTGTTCAAAAGTAAATTTTAAGAATCTAGCCTGTTATAAAGCATTTCCATATAGCTATAAACCTTAGTATGCCAAGAATCATCTGAAGCATATCTTGTGTTAACACCTTCTACAGTAGGTCCATTATAATACCAACCTTCTGCTGTTTCTCCACCATAGATTTTAGTACCAGCAGGGTTTAGATAATATTTAACTAAAGATTTTGCAACTGTTTCTATACCGTCTGCATAGCTTGTAAAATCTTGTGAAGATTCATAAGGTGATTCATCATAAGCACCATATCCAAATAAATTGTTTTTATCATTTGCAATATTAGAAGTTCCCCAACCACTTTCGTGAACTGCAATTGATGCTAAGAAGATACCATTTATATTATATTTTTTATCCATATTGTAGAATACTTGGTAATTATCTTGGAAAATCTTGTTTCTATCATTTGGTATATTTGTAAATATCTTTTTATAATCATTTAAAGTTAAATCAGATGATTTGTTTAATGCCATACCAATATTAACTTTAAGAAGAATTCTTTGTATTCTGTTTTTCTCTACAATATTTGGTGTAGTTGTAGGTGAAGTTAAATTAGAAGTTTTTATATAACCTTCAACACCATCAAAAGAAACTTTAGCCCACTCTTCTGAAGGAAGTTCTATTAATTTAACATCTATACTTTCTTTAACTTCTGCAACATCATTTGAAGTATCATTTGCCTCGGCTTTTAATTTATCAGCTTTAACAAGATACATTACATCTCCAATATGTACTTTGTGTTTTGCTAAGAATTCAGAAGTACCACGTGAAATGATTTTTGGAGTAGGTGCAACTAAATTAGTTCTTGATAATATAGTTTCTTCAACAAAATTACCATTTTCATATGTTTTAACAACTGTAAGGCTATCTTTACCTAAAACACCTTCTTGTTCAGTAATTTCTTCACCTTTTGGTAAAGAAGCATTATCATTATATGTAGTCTCAAACTCAACATCACGTTCTTCTGTTACTTGTTCTTTAACTCTATCCATACCAGCATTTTCAGAAATAATACTTTGCATATTTAATCTATGGCGGTTTAACTCATAAGCTTCAACAGTTTTTGAAGTTTCTGTACTTGCATAACTTTGTGCAAAAGCTAAATCTTTTGGAAAAAACAAAGCCATAGAAACAACTAAAATGCCACAACCTGTTAAAATATTTGATAATGTCAAATCATTTGTCTTAATCTTCTTATCTTTTGTATGGAAATTAAAAGCAAAGGAATTAGAAGATTTTTGCTTCTTATTACTATTAAAATTATTTACTTTGACTTTAGGCTTTTTTGTCTTTTTTGTATGTTTTACATATGCTTGTTGAGCTTGAGGGTTATTTTTTATTTCCTGAAGCTCTCTAAAGACATCAGATAAATTTCTATTATCATAGTTAAAAGAATTTTTATCATCTAACATAGCTTTACTCTCTTTCTTTATAAAATAATACACATTTATTATATAATAACAAACACGAGTTGTCCACACTTTTTGATAAAAAACATCATATTAGAAAAAATTACTATTTTTCTTGAAAAATTTCTAAAATAGTATATAATATTATATGTATTAATAAATCGAAAGAAGGTGAAAAAATGGACTTAAGTGTGTTAGAAAAAAACATTGGTTATACTTTTAAAGATAAAGAATTATTAAAAAAAGCTTTAAGGCACACATCATACGCAAATGAAAGAAATTTAGAAAGCAATGAAAAGCTAGAATTTTTAGGTGATAGTATATTAGAGTTTTTATCAAGCAAATATATTTATAATAATTATAAATATTTAACAGAAGGAGAAATGACTAAAGTTAGAGCAACAGTAGTCTGTGGAAGAAGTTTATCTAAAGTTGCAAAATTGCATAATTTTAGTGATTTCTTATATTTAGGAAAGTCAGAACAAAAAGCAAATGGAGAAAATAGACCAGCAATTTTAGAAGATAGTGTAGAAGCAATGATAGCTGCAATATATTTAGATGGTGGGCTAGAGGAAGCTGAAAAATTTATTATAGAAAATTTAAAAGAAGAAATTAGAGAAGCAACAAAACACGTAGGAGATAAAGATTATAAAACAGTATTACAAGAAAAGTTACAAGAAAATGGAGATGTAAAGATAGAGTATAAGACAATAGGAGAAAGTGGACCAGATCACGATAAAAGCTTTATTGTAGAAGTAGAAGTAAATGGAAAATTCTTAGCAAAAGGAAAGGGGAAAAGCAAAAAAGAAGCACAAATGAGAGCGGCAAAACTTGCCTTAGAAAATTTAAATTAGAAAAGAGGTAATCTATGGAAAAACATTGTATAATACCAATATTTGTACCACATTTAGGATGCCCAAATGATTGTATATTTTGCAATCAAAAATCTATAAGTGGTCAAAAAAAAGAGATGACAAAAGAAAAAGCAAAAGAAATAATAGATAATTACCTAGAAAGTATAAGAAAAGAAAAAGAAAGTGTTAAAATAGAAATTGCATTTTTTGGTGGAAGTTTTACAGCTATAAAAGAGGAAAAACAAGAAGAATTATTGAAAGTAGCATATGAATACGTAAAGTCCAAAGATGTAGATAGTATTAGAATTTCAACAAGACCAGATGCTATTAATAAAGAAATTTTAAAAAGACTTAAAAAATATGGAGTAAAAACAATAGAACTTGGTGTTCAATCAGCTAATAATTATATTTTAAATAGAATAAATAGAGGTCATACTTTTGAAGACGTAAAAAAAGCTTCTAAAATGATTAGATGGTATGGTTTTAAATTAGGACATCAAATGATGGTTGGACTTCCTGAAAGTACTAGATTAGATGAAATAAATACAGCTAAACAATTAATAAAATTAAAACCTAAAATGGTAAGAATTTATCCAACTCTAGTTATAAAAAATACAAAACTTGAAAAGGAATATGAGGAAGGAAAATATAAGCCATTATCTGTTGTACAAACAGTAGAAGTTTGTAAAGATTTAGTTAGAATGTTCACAGATAAAAAAATAGATGTAATAAGAATTGGACTTCAAACAACAGATGAAATATCAGAACCAGGAAGTAAGAATAGTGAAGTAGTTGCAGGTCCTTTTCACCCAGCTTTAAGACAGCTAGTTGAGTCTGCTATGTGGTATGATGCAATAGTTGGGAAAATTAAAAAATTAAATGTTAAAGTAAAAGAAGTAGAGGTAACTGTAAACCCAATAGATGCAAATAATGTAATTGGTCATAAAAAGGAAAATGTTTTAAAATTAAAAGATACATATGATGTCGATTTAGTGTTAAAACAAGATGAAAAAGTTAAACAAGGAAAATCAAAAATAGAAGTTACTAAAACGTATACAGATTAAGAATAATGGGATACAATTAAAATAAAAAACATTAAAAGTATAAATCACCTATATTTTACCAATAATAAAATAAAGGTGATTTTTTATGGATATTGTAAATGAAAAAAATATAGAAAAAAATGAAAGAATAAGAAGGGCTATTTTAGAAATATTAGGAAGTATATTAGGTGCTTTAGTTATGGCAATTGGGGTTTCCTTATTTTTACTTCCTAACCAGTTATCTTCTGGTGGTGTTTCTGGTATTGCAACTATTACGTATTATCTGTTAAATATACCAATGGGTACTATGATTTTAATTGTAAATATTCCTTTATTTGCCCTTGCTATTTTTAAAATTGGTAAGTATTTTTTTGTTAAAAGTTTAATTGGTACTGCGAGTTTATCCTTTTTTATTGACTTCTTAGATAGGTTTAAGCCTCTAACAAATGACAGGTTTTTAGCTTGTGTTTATGGTGGTATTATTCTAGGTATTGGTACTGCTATTTTGTTAAAGTCTAATTCTTCTACTGGTGGTAGTGATTTAGTTAGTTATATTGCTAAAAAATATAAGCCTGCTCTTCAGTCTGGTAATATTATTATGATTATTGATATTGTTATTGTTACTTTAAATATGATTGCTTTTAGAGAAATTGAAATTGGTTTATATTCTGCTATTGCTATTTATCTTATGGGAAAGGTTATTGATATTCTTTTTGAGGGTATTGATTTTACGAAGTTAATTATTATTATTTCAGATAAGAGTGAAATAATTGCAAAAGAGATTGAAGAAAAAGTAGAAAGAGGTGCTACTGGGCTTTATGGCAAAGGTATGTACACTCATAAACAAAAGCTAGTGCTTATGTGTGTTGCTCCTAGAAATGAGGTTGCAAGAATTAAGATTATTTCTAGAAAAATAGATCCTCGTAGTTTTATTATTATTACTAATTCTAGAGAAGTTGTTGGGCAGGGGTTTAAATAGGGACGTTTCTTTTGCGACCAAAAAGTCGCATTTGGGACACATCTATTAGGGAAAAGGAGCAAGTTTTTAGATTTAAGCTTACGCTTACCAGTGGTTTTTCTACCCTTTTTATTCCCTACGAAAAACCACTTAATCTAAAAACTTGCTTATACTTTATTTTTTATTAACAGAGAAATAATAAAAAATAATTAACGTAATATATAAATTATATACTTTTAGAAAATACTGATGTTCTACATTTTTATAAAGAGTTTGGTGTAAGTTTATCACATTTTTAGAAACATTAAGGTTTACGGTTTTCACATTTTTAGAAAACTTTTAAGAGGGAAAAATCACATTTTACGAAAAAGATAAGCTTTACTTATCTTCTTTATGCTTCTCTTCTCCAATAAAATAAATATTGTTGTGCTAACCCTGCTAAATTACCGAATTTTTCTTTTGCTAT
>CALXEY010000076.1 GCA_944387455.1 uncultured Clostridia bacterium | reverse complement strand
GAAAAAGGTGAAGATATAATTTTCTTAAGAAAAATAATATCTGGAGGAACAGATGAAAGTTATGGTATTCATGTTGCAAAACTAGCAGGTGTACCAAAAGTTGTAACAACAAGAGCAAATGAAATTTTACGTTCTATTGAAAGAAAAAACGTACTTGCCGGAAAGAATAACAACAAAGAAGATAAAGCAAGCAAAAAACAAGTAGAAGGACAATTTGATATGTATAATTTCAAACTTGCAGAAATAGCTCACGAAATAGATAAAATAAATTTAAATGAATTAACACCAATAGATGCATTAAATACTTTAGTCAAGATAAAAGAGAAAATGAGATAAAGTGGGACACCCTTATTTTGTCTCATTTTTTTAACGAAAAATAATATATACTTGTAAAATATAAAAGAATATGATATATGAATAGATGTATTATTAGATGCAGCAAGTACGTATGAAGGAAAATTACAAGAACAAGGAATAAAACCATTAACATTAATTGCTGATTCAGGACAATTAGAAGGAGATTTGAAGGAACAAGCGGAAAGGTTAGGTTTACAAAATACACATTTTGTAGGAAGAAAAAATACAGATGAAGTAAGGAGAATACAATCTTTATCTGATGTATCTGTTATACCTTCTAGAAATGAACCTTTTGGTTTAGTGGTTATAGAAGGTATGGCTTGTGGACATCCTGTTATTGGTACAAATTCAGGTGGAATACCAGGAATAATGAATGTAAACAAAGAAGATATATCAGACAAAAGTAAAACATATGTAACACCTGTTGGAGTATTAGTTCCTATGGACGATAGCCAAGCTTTAGATGTAGCCTTTATTTTTTTGAAAAAGAAGTGAAAATTATTGACAAGTAAAAACAAATGTTTTATAATATCTATACATTAAATCTTATATATAAGGAAGTGATTTATATGGAGTTTAACAAATCAAAAATAATGGAATTAAAAGAAAAATTTGATTCTATTATTAATACAGAAGAAAAAGGTAATATAGAATTTTGGTATGCAAGAGATTTACAGACTAAGTTGGGGTATACACAATGGAGGAATTTTTTAGAAGTAATTAATAAAGCTATTGTTTCTTGTGAAAGTGCTGGTATTAGTGCGAATAATCATTTTGCTAAAGTCAGCAAAATGATAGAATTAGGAAAAGGTGCTAAAAGACAAGTTGACGATTATATGCTAACACGTTATGCTTGCTTTCTAATTGCTCAAAATGGAGATCCTAAAAAGGAAGAAATAGCTTTTGCACAAAGTTATTTTGCAGTACAAACAAGAAAACAGGAAATAATAGAAGACAGAATTAAATTAATGAATAGGTTGGAAGCAAGAGAAAGGTTAAAAGAATCTGAAAAGCAATTATCAAAAAATATTTACGAAAGAGGTATAGATGATTTAGGTTTTGCTAGAATACGTTCAAAAGGAGATTCAGCATTGTTTGGAGGTTTAAATACAATGCAAATGAAAGCAAAATATGGAGTTAAAGAAAATAGACCTTTAGCAGATTTTCTACCAACATTAACTATAGCAGCTAAGAATTTAGCAACAGAAATGACAAATTATAATGTAACAGAAAAAGACTTGTATGGAGAAGAAAAAATAACAGATGAACATATAGACAACAATTTAAGTGTAAGAAGTATGTTAAACAAAAGAGATATTAAACCAGAAAATTTAGAACCAGCTGAAGACTTAAAAAAGTTAGAAAGAAAAGTAAAAAATGATAATAAAAAAATGCTAATTAAAAGTAATTTACCAAGATAATTAATAAAGAGGGGGCTGTTTTAAGTCACCCTCTTATAATTCAATTTTAGGCTCATATCTTTCAAGCCACTGATTTACTTGAATTAGATAAGAGATCAATTGTGGGCCGAGCATAAGCTGACCAAACCACGGTCTTGTAAATGCTTTACCGTCTGTTTCTAGTATTTCTAAAATATAATCACAATTTAATAAATTATTAATAGGAGCATTTTTATCTTCCATAATTTTAGATAAAATAGATTTTACTTTAACTAAATAAGTAGGGTTATGAGTTTTAGGATATGGAGATTTTTTTCTGTCTACAATTTCAGAAGGTAAGAAATCTTTACAAACATAACGAAGAAGTCCTTTTTCTCTACCTTTTAAAGCTTTCCATTCCCAAGGTATATTCCATACATATTCTGCAAGTCTATAATCACAAAATGGAACTCTAAGTTCAAAACCATTATACATAGCCATTCTATCAGAACGGTCAAGAAGTGTTTGCATAAACCAATTTAAAGTAAGATATGAAATTTTTCTTTTTTCAGCAGTTTCCGAAGAGTCAGTATCTAAAATTTCAACTTCAGATAAACTTTCATTATAACGGTAATCTATATACTCTTGTAAATTAATTTTTTCACCAAGAGAAGGTTTTAATAAATGTTGTCTTTCTTTAATAGAAATAGACCAAGGAAAAGTATTACTTTTTAATGCGTCTTCACGGAAAAACCAAGGATAGCCACCAAAAATCTCATCTGCACACTCACCGAGTTAAAGCAACTGTCATATCTTTTTTTACATATTTACAAAAAAGAAGAAGTGAAGAGTCTATATCTGCCATACCTGGCATATCACGAGCAATCATTGCATCTTCTAAACTTTCAGCAAGCTCAGGTGTATCTATTACAATTTTATGATGATTAGTTCCGAAGTCTTTTACTTATAAAATCTACATAGAAAGTATCGGAATTTGGCTGAAAATCGCTTTTAACAAAGTTTTTATCATTATCTACATAATCTATAGAGTAAGTATTTAAAGTAGGTAAATCATTAGCCTTGTAATAATCAGCGGTAAATTTTGTAATAATACTTGAATCTAAACCACCAGATAAGAAGGTACAAAGTGGCATATCAGATACAAGTTGTCTTGTAATTGAGTCATTTAATAAATATTTTAAATGTTCACAAGTCTTACCTAAACTATCAGTATGTTCTTTAGACTGTAATTTCCAATAACGTTTTATATGAATACCAGAATTGTTAAATACAGCAAAATGAGCAGGTTTTAATTCATAAATATTCTTAAAAACAGTAGTTCCGTGGGGTGTGAGCAGGTCCAATACCAAAAAGTTCAGAAATTCCTTGCTTATCTAAGATTTTTTCTATACCAGGATATTCAAATAAAGCCTTTATTTCAGAAGCAAAAATTAAAGTATCATTTGAAACAGTATAAAATAAAGGTTTAACACCAAAATGGTCTCTTGCTAAAAATATTTCATTTTTAGAATTATCAAAAATAGCAAAAGCAAAAATACCATTTAAGTGATTTATTACATCTTTACCATAATAAATATAAGATTTTAAAAGTATTTCTGTGTCTGAGTGTGTATTAATTTTAAAATTGTGCTCTAATAAAACTTTTTTTAATTCTTTTGTATTATAGATTTGACCATTGTATACAATAACATATGTACCAAATGAATATTTTTCTATCATTGGTTGTTTACCACCTTCAGGGTCAATTACAATTAGTCTTCTATGTGCTAAAGCAACATTTTTATCAATATAATAACCTTCTTCATCAGGTCCTCTTTTAGCTAAAGTCTTGTTCATATTTTCTAAAATTGTTCTATCTTTTGTAATTCCAGCTTTAAAATTAGTAAAACCGACAAAACCACACATAATAATTACCTCCATTATTTTATTCTATGCAAAAACTTAAGAAAAATTTATTGATTTTTGGAAAAACTTATAGTAATATAAATTAGGTGAAAGGAAGAGTAAAAGATGTTAATTAAAAATATATTTTTACATTTTAAAACAATTACACATCATAGGTGGTTAGTTTTTAAATTATGTCTAAAAGCAGGAGAAGGTTGGAGAGGTTTTGTACACGATTTATCTAAATATTCACCAACTGAATTTTTTGAGAGTATAAAGTATTATACAGGTATAAATTCACCAATTACAGGAGCAAAAAAAGATAAAGGATATTCTAAAGCTTGGCTTCACCATAAAGGAAGAAATAAACATCACGCAGAATATTGGATAGATGATAATGCACCAGAAAAAACACCAATTATACCATACAAATATACAGTAGAAATGATTTGTGATAAGTTAGCAGCTGGTATGACATATAAAAAGAAAGATTTTACTTATGAATATGAACTAGATTATTGGTTAAAAGAAAAAGAAAAGATTCGTATTAACGAAAAAACTGCTAATTTTGTTACAAAAATATTAGAAGAAATAGTTAAAAATGGGCTTGATTCTACATTAAATAAAGAAAATCTTAGAAAAAATTATGAAAAATATTGTAAATAAGGAAAGTTTGTCTTGACAAACAAGAAAAATACTTGTATAATTTTATAGTGTTAATAATTTTGTAAACGAAATAGATATATAATATATCTTTAGCAAGGAGGGAGAGAAAATGGCACAACCAAAAAGAAGATGGTCAAAAGCAAGAACACATAAAAGAAGATCAATGTGGAAAAAAGAACAACCAACAATGGCACAATGCCCACGTTGTCACGAACCAATAATGCCACATAGAGTTTGTAAAAATTGTGGATATTATGACGGAAAAGAAATAATTACAAAAAAAGAAAATGAAAATGCATAAATAACACTTGTACAGGTGTTATTTTTTTCTTGACAAAATAAAAATTTTATTATAAAATGACAAGAAATGACAAAATGTCACAAAAGGAGAGACGAAAATGCCAACAAAAACATTTTTTAATTTAAAAGAAGAAAAAAGACAAAGAGTAGAAAAAGCATTAATGCACGAATTTGGAAAAGGTTCATTTGAACAAGCATCAATAACAAATATAGTAAATGAAGCAAAAATACCAAGAGGGAGTTTTTACCAATATTTTGTTGACAAAGAAGATGCTGTAACATATCTAATTCATAAATTTATATTATTAGAACATCAAAAAATTTATGAAGCATTAATTGAAAAAAATGGAGATATATTTGAAACAGCACTTAGAATTTATGATTATAGAACAAAAGATACTATTTTAAATTTTGATATAGGGCTTGCAAGAAACATTTTAGAAGAACTTAGAAGAAATAATATAAATATATTTGAAAATAAGGACATTCTAGAAAAAGAAGAATCTTTAACCCAATATATAAATAAAGATAGTCTAAAAATAAATTCAGAAGAAGATTTATATTATTTTATAAGAATCTTAACTGCAATAGTAAGGTCTGTAACTGTGGAAGTTTTCTCTGAGAGAATTTCTAAAGAAGAAGGAAGAAAAATGTTAGAAAAAGAATTAGAAATTATTAAAAAAGGTATAGAAAAATAGTAAAAAAGGCTTGTTTTAGATAAAATATTTTGATATTATATATGTAAATTTAAGAAAGATAGGTAAAAAAATATGTGGAAAAAGTTTTTGAAAAAATCTGGTTGGACTGATATTATTATTTCTCTTATATTTATATTATTTGGAATAATGCTTATTTCAAGACCAGAAGCAATAGTATCAGTTATATCAATATTATTAGGTGCAATTTTTATTGTAATGGGAGTATTAAAAATTATTGATTATTATTCAAATGGAAAGCAAGATAATTATTTAATTGCAATTTCAGTTGTTATGATTTTAATTGGAATAATTATTATGTTTTGTGCAGATATAATTTTATCAGCTTTTAGAATTCTGATTGCAATATGGATAATTTATAGCGGAATATTAAATTTACAAACAACAATTGTGTGGAAAGACTACAAGTCAAGATTATGGCTTTTAACTTTATTGCTTTCAATTGCAACAATTGGAGTTGGTATCTATATTTTAGTAAATACAGGAGCAATTTTACAAACAATAGGTGTTGCAATTCTTATATATGGAATTGTTAATATTATAGAAAGTTTTATTTTTATAAAAAAAGTAGATAATTATTTAGAATAAGAAAAAAGAAAAATAAAGATATAAAAAGGTGTATTTTGTTTTAAATACATCTTTTTTTGTGTCATTTGTAATTTTACTTCATATAATGTAAGTAAAAGGAGGATGAAAAATGTTTAGAAATAGAAAATGTTATTGTATGAATAATAGTTATCAAAATAATTCTTGTGAATTACAAGATGATATTTTAGAAAATAAGTGTGATAATGTTAATTCATATGAAAATTATGATGACGGTTGCTCTTGTGGTTTTGATGAAGAATATAATATTTTTCCTGAAAACCCAATGCTAGCTCAAAGCTATGTTCCTTATCAATATATGGATAAAACTTTTAAACCTTGTGTTGGCTTAAAAATGGGAACAATATTTCCAGAATTAGTTAGCCCTTATGTTCCTTGTCAATCTATGGAAGAAATTAATTTTATAAGGAAAACAAATACTATAGGAAAGGGGTGTAATAAATGTTCGTAAACGAAAATAGAAATTGTTGTTGTAATAATGATTGTGAAGCTGAAGAAAGAAAAATTGATTGCGATAAAAAGGAAGAATTATTACAAAATATAAGATGCTTAGAATTTGCTGTTAATGAGCTTGCTTTATATTTAGATACTCATCCAGAGGACAAAAAAGCACTTTGCTTGCATAAGAAATATTGTAATGAATTAAAAAATTTAAGAGATATGTATCAAAAGGTTTATGGACCTCTTACTATAACTTACCCTTGTAATAAGTGGAGATGGCTTGAAGAGCCTTGGCCTTGGGAAGGAGGAGATAAATAATATGTGGACTTATAATAAAATGTTACAATACCCAATTAATATTAAATGTACAGACCCAAAACTTGCTAAAGTAATAATTTC
>CALXEY010000075.1 GCA_944387455.1 uncultured Clostridia bacterium | reverse complement strand
GGAGTAAGGAGAAGTGAAGTGTTAGGTTTACAATGGGACTCTTTTGATTTTAAAAATAAAACAATTACTATAAAACATACAATTACAATAACTAATACAAATGGTGATAATAGAAAAATTGAAGGCAAAGATAGAACAAAAAATAAATCTAGTTACAGAACACTACCCCTATTTGATGATATAGCATTTATGCTTTTAGATGTTAAAGAAAAACAGAAATCTTTTCAAAAGGCTTTTGGAAATAGCTATAATAAAAAATATATAAATTATATTTTTGTAAAACCAGATGGAAATATTATAAGACCTGATTATGTTACAGAACATTTTGGCATTTTACTAAGAAAAAATAATATGAGGTATATTCGTTTTCATGACTTGAGGCATTCTTGTGCAAGCCTACTGCTTGCTAAAGGTATTCCTATGAAATCAATTCAAGAATGGCTTGGTCATTCTAATTTTTCTACCACTGCAAACTTATACGCTCATTTAGACACTAACTCTAAAAAGATTTCTGCAAATGCTTTAGCAAATGCTTTAAAATTTACAGATATAAATAAAAATAAAAATGAAGAAACTACATCTTCATCTTCAGGAAATTAACTATTTATGGTGCAGGTGGTGGGGGTCGAACCCACACGAATGTTACTTCGCAGGATTTTGAGTCCTGTGCGTCTGCCAATTCCGCCACACCTGCATATTTGATTAAATTTACATTTATGTTAGATATTTGTTAGATGTTTTGATATTTTTAAACTCTAACAAATATCTAAACATTAGTATTTTCAATATTTATAGGATTTATATATTTAAAAATCCATTTAGATTTTGAGTCTAGTGCGTCTACCAATTCCGCCACATCAGCATATGTGGTTTGCTTTAAATAAGCAAACCTATTTAATACTTATATATATTAACATATATTTAATAATCTGTCTAGCTTTTTTTACGTGTCCATTTCAAAAACATTAATAATTTTTATCTCTACTTTTGAAAAATCATCATTTTTATTTTCAAACTCAACCATTTTAAAAGTCTTTTTCTCTTTAAGTTTTAATTCTAATTTTGAAATATCTACTAAAATTTTAGTTGACAAATCTTGCCCAATTGGAAGTGTTTTATTTTGATTATCATAGAAAATACAATTTGTAAAACTAACAGCATTTGTTCCTTGTTTTAAATTGATTTTATAAAAATTAAATTTATTGTTTTCATTTTCAATATTTGTATTTATCTCATTTTCTGGGTTAATATCAAACACATTAATTTTTCTATCATCAATTTTATCATCTACAATAATTTTATAAACAGAAATATCTTCTTGTATTTCTACTTTAGTTAATGCTGTTTTCACATTAGAAATTACATTTTCTAAGGCAAGTTTAAAACCAATTTGTTTAGTATTTTTATTTACTTCTAAAATGCTAAATCTATCTTTTGGAAGTTCTCTATGTCTTTTATTTTTAATTTTAGAAACTTTCGTACTATCTTGTACAATTCCACCAAATATATCAAACTCTTCTTTTTCAGTTAAATCTCTTTCTTCAATTGCTTCTTTTTTTATTTCTTTTAAAGTATTATCAATATCTTTTGGTTGGAAATCATTTATTTTAATTTTATTAATTATTGGTAGTAAATTAGTTGTTAATATGTAAACACTATCTGTCTCATCTTTAGATAAATTCTTTCTTTGTAATTTATCCATTGTATTTCCAAAGTTTTCGAAATCTTGTTCATAATCAAATGTTTTTGTAATTTTTCTTACAATGTTAACTTCCTCTTCTTCACCTTCAGGAAGTGAACTCATTTCATCTTTATTACTATATTTCCAAAATTCAAATATACTCTTTTTATGGCTATCAATTTCAGCAATATATAAACTTGCATTTTCGATCTTTTTTTGCATATTCTTACTTTTAAGTTTTAAACTATTAATATCCATTACAATATTTTTAAGTTCAGTTTCTTTTTCATTAATTATTTTATATAATTGAGTCAACTCTTCTAAATTATAATTATCTTTTTTTATTCTTCTTCTCTTCTTTGGTAATTCTTCCATATCATCATTGTTTACATCTTCTATATTTTCTAAATCTTGTTCATCTTCTTTTTTTATTTTATTCTTATTTTTCTTTTTACTGTATTTAAAATAATATTTAAACTTACCAAAGAAAGTTTTCTTACACTCTAAGAAAGTTGAAATTTGTTTTTCTTTTGCTAAATATTCTATTTCTTGCATTGCAATTTCTGTTTTTAATGTTTTTAATCTTTCATTTCCATTTTTTATTAATTCATCTGCTTCTTCTAATTTATCTTGTCCTTTTTCAAATTCGCTGTTTAACCACTCTGTGATATTTTCATACTGTAATTTTTTATCTTCTAAATAAAACTCTATTTCTCCATTTTTACCAATATTTGTTTTAAAATTAAAATAATGTGGAAGTTCTGTTTGTAAGATAAACATTACTTTTAATAATTTATAAAATTCTACTGTTTCTTCTTTTGTTTCCAGTTTTACTCTATATATACTTCGTATTTTTTGATATACTTCTGTTTCACCAACAATATATAAACATAAATTATCACTTTTATCATAAACCTCATATATTAGTGGCCAGTCTTTTGTAAAAAGCCATAAATAATTTTCTATATCTTCAAATTCAGATTTTTTTAAAAACTCACTTGTATATTCTATATTTCTAATTGGTACAAATATTTTTCCTGTTCTTTTCTTTTCTAATTTTTTCTTTAACAAATAGAAAAAAGTAGAATAATCAGAATCTTCTGTAGGTACTAACATAAAGTATTTATCTGAATTTTGTGAATAATATATTTGCCATAAATAATTATTTTGGTATTTTACTTTAAAAGGTATTTTTTTACTTAATTTTTCTTGTTCTGCTTCTATTTTTTCCACTTCTTCTATGCTAAAATTATTTAACATTTTTAAAAATGTTGTATGTTTTAAAATATTTTCTTCTGATTTAGTATCTAAATAGTCTACAAGCGGGCTTGCTTTCTTGTATTTTTCTTCTATCTCATCCATTCTATTTGTTGGAGAAAGCAATATTTCTATATCTTTTATATTAACATATCTATATTGTCTATATTGTTTTTCATCATAAAATTTTGGTATTCTAAATTCTAGTGGTTCAGATTGTTTTATATTTTTAGGAATTTTTTCTAAATCAAGCCCTAAATATTCTAATTTTTCTTTTATTGTATCATTATTTTCTGCTGTTTTTTTAGGCACAGTTTTTTTCTCCCTTCTTCTATTTTATAATTTCATAAAAATTCTTAAATACATATCCTTTATCTCTTAGGTTTGAAATTATTTGTGGCAGAGCATCTGCTGTAATACTTTTTAATGGTGAATCGTGCATTAATACTACTATACTATTTTTATTTTCAGTTGTTTCATTTAATCTTTGAATTTCAAAATCAATACTTAAATTATTTGTTTCTCCATCACCATTTAATGCATTCCAATCTACGTGTAATATATTATTTTGCACAAGTAAATCATTTGCTTGTTTCTTTATTTCTGCATATGGACCTCCTGCTAGTCCACCTGGAAATCTAAACAAATGTGAATTATATTCACTTTCTCCAATTGCTTTTTGTACTTCACTATTACAACTATTATATTCATCTAATACTGCCTGAGGTGAAGCATATATACTTGAATATACGTGTGAATATCCGTGGTTTGCTATAAAATGCCCTTCATTATACATTCTTTTTACTAGCTCTGGTTTTTTCTTAACATTTGAACCTAATACAAAAAATGTTGCTTTTATATTTTCTTGTTTTAATATATCTAATATTCTTGGTGTTACTGAAGACGGACCGTCATCAAATGTTAAAAATGCACGTTTTTCAGATGAGTGATATATATTTTCTAAATTATTTTTACCTTCATCTGTTAGTTTAGGAAGTTTTTCTTGGCGCTTTTTTTCTAATTCTTCTTGTTTTTTAGTTTCCGCTTCTTTTAAACTTAAATATTCTTCTTTGTATGATTTATATACTTTATAACTATTTATTGTTTTTACAACATTTGCAATTACAAATATTATTAAAAACAGAGCTATTATAACAAGAATTACTAATATTTTTTTATTGTTATAATTTCTTTTACCATATTTAGTTTGCATATTATATATATCAATATCATAATCTTGTCCGTCTCTTACCATTTTTACTTCCCTTCTATTTTTTCAAGAAAACTATTTTTATTTTTTCATTAGATTTTTAATATATTCTATTTCTTTTTCTGCATTTAACCTCATAAATATAGGCTCACCTTTTTCAATTACCTTTATGTTTTGTAATTTATCATATGGTTTTAGATTTTCAAAGTTTATAAGTTTTTTATCTGTTATTCCTATTTGTCTTAATATATTATCTGCAGTATCGTTCATAAATGGTTTTATTAAAATTGCTATTTTTCTTAAATTTTCTATTAAATGATACATAACAGATGATAATTTTTCTTTTTCCTCTTCTTTTGCTAAAGCCCAAGGCATTGTTTCATCTATATATTTATTTGTTCTAGATATTAAAGTCCATATTTCTTGTATACTATTTGCTATTTCGTATTTGTTCCATTTCTCATCAAACAAGTCTATTTGTTTTATAGTAAATTCTTCTAATTCTTTATCAACATCATTTGGTGTTCCTACATAACTTGGTACATTTCCTTCAAAATATTTATTTACCATTGATACTGTTCTATTTAAAAGATTACTTAAATCATTACATAAATCAAAATTATATCTTTCTATAAAACTTTCTGGTGAAAATATTGCATCTTGTGATGTTGGCATTTCTCTAAGTAAGAAATATCTTACACTATCTAGTCCATATTTTTCTACTAAATCTTCTGGATATATTACATTTCCTTTAGATTTAGACATCTTTCCGTCTTTCATTGTTACCCAATTGTGTACAAGTATTGTTTTTGAAAGTGGTAAATCTAATGCCATTAAGAATATTGGCCAATATATTAAATGGAATCTTGCTATATCTTTACCAACTATTTGTAAGTCTGCTGGCCAGTATTTTTTAAATAAACTATCATCATCACTTCCATATCCTAATGCTGTTATATAGTTTGTTAAAGCATCTAGCCATACATATACAACGTGTTTTGGGTCTTTTAATACTTTTATTCCCCAATCAAAAGATGTTCTTGTTACACATAAATCTTCTAGCCCTGGTTTTATGAAATTATTTATCATTTCATTTTTTCTAAAGTCTGGTTTTATAAAGTCTGGATGTTCTTCATAATATTTAAGAAGTTTATCAGCATATTTTTTCATATTAAAGAAATATGCTTCTTCTTTCATTAATTTTACTTCTCTTCCACAATCTGGACATTTTCCTTCTACTAATTGTGTTTCTGTAAAATAACTCTCACAAGGCACACAATACCAGCCTTCATATTCTCCTTTATAGATATCTCCTTGTTCCATAAATTTATCAAAGATTTTTTGAACAACTTCTTCGTGTCTTTTTTCTGTTGTTCTTATAAAATCATTATAATCTATTTTCATAATTCCCCATAATTTTTTCGCGTCTTCTGCCATTTTATCTACATATTCTTGTGGAGTTTTTCCTTGTTCTTTTGCTTTTTCTTCTATTTTTTGCCCGTGTTCATCTGTTCCTGTTAGCATATAGCAATCTTCACCTTTTAACATATGATATCTTTTAACGCTATCTGCTAACACTGTTGTATATGCTGTTCCTATATGAAATCTTCCACTTGGATAATATATTGGTGTTGTTACATAAAATTTATTCAATAGAATCATCTCCTTTTTCTTTGATATCTTATCACGTTTTAAGCAAAATATCAATAAGCAAGAGCTATGTTTCTAAGTTTTCTCTTGCTTATTTTTATACATTTATTATTTATCACTTTTAAACTTTTTATTATATATTAATATATTTTGCAAAACTATAATCTATAATTTGTGATTGTTTAGTTTCTTTATATGCTTTTTCCTTATGCATATAGTGAACTATCTGATTTGTATTAAAATCTTTAAATATATTTATTACAGTATAAATTAATTTTTTATTTCTTTAGACGTTAATAGTCCTTTTTGTTTCTATATACATCTTTTGCTTCTAGTAAATTTTCATCTAGCATTTTAGCTGAAATATATTCATTGTCTTCATCATCAGAAACATTAGTACATTTATAATATTTTTCATCATAATTGACCATACTATCTTTTATTTTGATTTCAGTTTTCCTTTTTCTTATTTCTACATTATGTTCTTTTCCGCATATCGGACAACATCTTAATTCAATTCCTAATAAAATATCATTATTACTCAATTTATATCACTCCCTATATGGATATTTTAAACTCTTATATCTTGCAGAATGAAACGATATACAAAAAACTTATCTATTTTTAACCTCTCTTATTTTTATATATAACGCTAACAAATTTATCATAACTTTATATGTAAAACTTTTCTTTTTGGCTAGCAACCTGATTTAATATTTTACTTGGGTTATAGTCAAGTATATTTAATATTGCTGTATTTACAACAAATACTTCTTGTTTATTTTTAAACATATTTAATTGAGTTTTATATAATTTTGAAAAATCTATATTTAAAAATTCCTCTTTGCCTAAAATTTCATATTTTTCATTTAATATATAATTTATCTTTTTTAAATGGTGCAACATCATACTTACTAAAATTGGATAATTATATTTTTTAATATCTTGATAATATGTTTCTTCTCCTACAATTTGTTTATATTTTAATATTTCTTTTAAATTTACCTTTT
>CALXEY010000074.1 GCA_944387455.1 uncultured Clostridia bacterium | reverse complement strand
ATAATTGCATTTAGTACAATGAAATATGTACTAGATGCAGTTTCTCCTATTTTTGATACTTTGTGTGAATCAAAAGCAAAATCTATTGCAACTAATATATCAAATGAAAAAGCAATAGAAGTGATGAAAGATTATAGTTATGAAGATATGTTCACAGTTGAAAAAGACGAAAATGGTAATATTACTATGATTAAATCTAATATTACTAATATGAATTTAATTAATTCAAAAATTGCTTTAAATGTGCAAAATGAATTTGATAATTTAGGTAGAGAGGATATTGAAATAGCACTTCGGAAGTTTTACAGGGTGGAAGTTGTTATCAGGTAGAGGACCAGGTGTTAAGATTAGAATTTCATCAATTGGAAATATTGACACAAATTTAAATAGTGAATTTACATCACAAGGTATAAACCAAACATTACATAGAATTTATGTAGATATTAGTTGTAATGTTAAAGTTCTTACACCTTTTAAAGATATAGAAAGAAAAATAACAAATAAAGTTCTTCTTGCTGAAAATGTTATTGTTGGAAATATTCCGGATACTTATTATAATTTAGAAGGTTTAAATGGAACAAGTGATGCTTTAGAAATGGTTGAATAAAAAAATAAGAAAAATATTTGATAATAAGTAAAAAATATGTTAAAATAAAAAAGAAGTAAAAAGAAAGGTTAAATGGTGAAGAAAAGTGAGTAGTACTAATAAACTTGGAAAAATAAAATAATAATTATCATATTTTAGAAGGTTTATTAGTTATGCAAAAATATAAATTTGTTATAAAAAAATATTAATAAATTTCTTCTTTAATATGATTTAAAGGAGGAATTTTTTGTATGGAAAAAATAATTTTAAAAGATGTAATAAAATATTATGGAGATAGAAAAATATTAGATATTAAAGAATTAAAAATTTATTCTGGAGAAAAAATAGGAGTAGTTGGAATAAATGGAAGCGGAAAATCTACATTTTTAAATATTATTTTTGGTAAGACAGATATAGATATTGGAAAAGTAATTGTAAATGGAAATATGTCATATATAGAGCAGTTAAAAAGTAATGATACTTATTTAAGTGGTGGCGAAGTTGTAAAAAAACAAATAGAAGAAAATCTAAATAATAAATATGATATAGTTTTAGCAGATGAACCTTCTTCTAATTTAGATATAGAAGAAAAAGAAAAGTTAAAAAATAAATTAAAAGAATATAAAGGAACTTTAATATTAATATCACACGATAGAAATTTATTAGATGAAGTTGTAGATAGTATTTTAGAAGTAGAAAATGGAAGTGTTACAAAATATAAAGGTAATTATAGTAAATACAAAAAAGAAAAAGAACAGAAAGAAAAAAGAAAAGAATTTGAATATATAAAATATTTGGAAGAAAAAAATAGGTTAGAAGTTTCAATAAATAAGGTAAAAAATGAAGCAAAGACTATGAAAAAGACTCCTAAAAGAATGGGAAATTCAGAAGCACGATTACACAAAAGAGGAGTTGAAAATAAAAGAGAAAAAGTAGAAAAAAGTTCTAAAAGTTTAGAAACAAGACTTGGAAAATTAGAAGAAAAAGAAAAGCCAAATGAAAAATATAATATTTTTATGAAAATGCCAGAAATATTAAAATTAAAAGCAAAATTTGTTGTAAGTAGTGATAATTTAAATATTAAAATAGGAAATAAAGAATTATTAAATAATGTAAAATTTAATATTAAAACAAATAGTAAAACAGCTTTAATTGGTAAAAATGGTAGTCGGAAAAACCACATTAATAACAAATATATTAGAAGGAAATTCAAATATAAATATAAACCCTAGTTGTAGAATTTCTTATTTTAAACAAGATTTAAATAATTTAGATGATAATAAAACAGTTCTAGAAAATCTACTTCAAGATACGAGCCAAGATGAAACAACAATTAGAAATATTCTAGCAAGTTTAAATATAAAGAAAGAAGATGTTTATAAAAAAGTATCTTATTTAAGTGGTGGGGAAAAAGTAAAAGTTTTACTTACTAAAATTATGATATCTAATAGTAATTTTTTGATATTAGATGAACCAACTAATTTTTTAGACATAGAATCAATAGAAGCTTTAGAATTTCTAATGAAAGAATTTAAAGGGACTATTCTTTTTGTAACACACGATGTAGATTTAATAAATAATGTTGCAACAAATATTATGATAATTGAAAATAAAAAAATAATTGAGTATGAAGGAAATTATACTAAATATTTAGAATATAAAGAAAATAAGAAAAAAACAATTAGTAATAATTCATTACTTTTAGAATTCAAACTTGCTGAAATTACTTCTAAACTTTCTATTTGTAAAGATGAAAAAGAAAAGGAAAAATTAGAAGAAGAATATAAAAAAATATTAGAAAGTAATATTTAATAAAGTTAAAAAAACAAAAAACCTTGGAATAATTCCAAGGTTTGAATTTTATCTTTTTGAGAATTGTGGTGCTTTTCTAGCTTTTTTAAGACCATATTTCTTTCTTTCTTTCATACGAGGGTCTCTTGTTAAGAAACCGTTTTGTTTTAGAACTGGTCTAAATTCAGCATTTGCTTCATTTAAAGCTCTAGCAAGACCGTGACGGATAGCTCCAGCTTGACCTGTGAAACCTCCACCTTTAACATTTGCTATAACATCATATTTAGATGTTGTGTTAGTAACTGTAAGTGGTTGTCTAACAATAACTTTTAAAGTCTCTAAACCGAAAAATTCATCAATATCTTTTCCGTTAATTGTTATTTTACCAGTACCTTCCATTACTCTAACTCTAGCAATTGCATTTTTTCTTCTACCTGTACCATAAAAAACTATATTATCTTTTTTTGCCATTTTATTTTACCTCCCATACTTCTGGTTTTTGTGCTTGATTTTCGTGTTCTGAACCTGCATATACTCTTAGTTTCTTTAACATTTGTCTACCTAAAGAGTTGTGAGGTAACATACCTTTAATAGCTAAAGTCATAGCTTTTTCTGGGTTTTTATCAAGCATAACTCTTGCAGGAGTTTCTTTTAAACCACCAATATATCCAGAGTGATGTCTGTATATTTTTTGGTCTAATTTGTGTCCTGTAAGAATTGCATCTTTACAATTTAAAATAATAACGTGATCTCCACAATCAATATGTGGTGTAAATGTTGGTTTGTGTTTTCCTCTTAATAATTTTGCTGCTTCTGTAGCAACTCTACCAATTGGTTTGTTAGCTGCATCAATGATATACCATTTGCTTTCTATTTCACCTTTTTTTGCACTATATGTTGTATTATTCATAGTAATTTATACCCTCCTGATTTATTAAATTTATATATGAAATTTAAATATAGCCACCGGGGAGAAGCCTTATTTAAATAACATTATCAATATTGCTAAACTATTATATTATGAAAAACTAGATTTGTCAATAGGTGTAGCGAATTTTTTAAAAAAACTTGACAATTTTTTTTATTTTGTGTATACTATGAACATTACGAAACAGGATGTAAATATTATTTATATTAAGGAGTAATATAGAAATGAAAAGAAAAAATTTAATAAGAAACATACTAATGATAGCAATTTTAGGAATAGCAATAATGTTTTTTACAAATGTGATTTTTGCATCAAGTTCAGCTAAAATAATAGTAGAAACAGCCAATTTAAGAGAAACAGCAGATGAAGATAGTAAAATATTAGAGCAATTATCATTAAATGATGAAGTAGAAGTATTACAAAAAACAAATAACTGGTATCAAGTAAAAACAGAAGATAATATTACAGGATATTTAAGAGAAGATTTAATAGAAGTTTCTGGAGATGTAGAAGATAACACTACTACTGAAGAAGTGAACACAAATACTGAAAATACAACAGTAGAAGAAAATACTGAAGGAACAGTAGCAGAAGAAACGGGAAAAAGAATCGTAAAAGAAAATACAAAATTAAAAATAGTACCAGTTATAAATGCAACAGACATTATAGAAGTAAAACAAAATGACGAAGTAACAATAATAGAAACAATCGGAGATTGGGTTTGTATAGAAAAAGATACAACTAAAGGTTGGATAAGAAGCGATAAATTAATGACACTTGAAGAAAAAACAAAACAAGATGAAGAAGTTAAGGCAAAAGCAGAAGCTGAGAAAAAAGCTGAGGAAGAAGCTAAAGCAAAAGAACAACAAACAAAAACAAAATATGCTTCTTCAACAACTGTAAATGTAAGAAAAGAAGCTAGTAAAGATTCTGAAATAATAGCACAAATTTCACAAAATACAGCTGTAGAAGTTATATCAGAAGAAGGCGGATGGGCTAAAGTAAAGGTAAATGGAAAAGAAGGATATATAGCATCAAACTTGCTTTCAGATAAGAAAACAGAAGTAACAACATCATCAAGAGGAAGTAATGAAACAAGAAAACCTAACACAGAAAATAAAACAAATAATACAACATCAGTACCAGGAAAAGGTGCAACAGTAGTAGAAACAGCTAAAAAGTATATAGGATATAGTTATAAATATGGTGCAGCAGGACCAACAAGTTTTGACTGTTCAGGCTTTACATCATACATATTTAAATTACACGGTGTAAGTTTAAGTAGAACAGCAAAAGCACAATATAGTAACGGAACAGCAGTATCGAGAAGTAATTTACAACCAGGTGATTTAGTTATGTTTGGACCTTCTGTATCAGGTATAAATCACGTAGGAATTTATATAGGTGGTGGGCAAATTGTTCACGCAGCAAACCCTTCAAGGGGTGTTACAATAGATACGATAAATTCAGGATATTATAATAACAACTATGTAGGAGCAAGAAGGGTAATATAGTTTCAATTAAAAGAAGGTGAGAAATATTAAAAGACCAATTTTAATTGCAACTATAGGATATATAATAGGAATAATAATGGGGCTATACTTTAATATTAGTATAGTCTTTTTCTATCTTCCTATAGTTTGCATATATTTTATAAATAAAAATTTAAGAAAAAAACAAGTAAAAAAGTTAAATTTATTTAATATAAAAAGATATTTTAGGTTTTTCAAAATATTTTTAAATTCAAAAGTTTTAATAACGATTTTTATTTTCTCAGTTATATCAAATACAATTACAATTTACCAAAATAATAAATATAATATAATTTATAAAGATAAAGAAAATTTGGAAGGAAAAGCTTTAGTTGTAAGTGAAAAAGAAGATAAAGAATATAGTTATTTATATAAAATTAAAGTTTTAAATATAGAAAATAAAAAAGAAGGTAAAAATACATATTTGTATTTAAGAGTAAATAAAAAAAGTGATATTTTACTAGAATATGGAGATATCATAAGTTTTAAAGGAGAATTCCAAGAACCAAGTAAAAAAAGAAATTATGGTGGTTTTGATTATAAAAATTATTTAAAAACTTTAAAAATATATGGAACAATAAAGTTAGAAAATGGCGAAGTTTTAGAAAAAAATAAAGGAAATATTTTAATTTCTTTTTCGAATAAAATATCTAATAGTGTAAAAGAAAAAATATATGATTTACTAAATGAAAGAGAAGCAAATTTACTTATTGGCTTGCTTTTAGGTGATGATGACAATATTGATAACGATATAGAAGAAGCTTTTAAAATAAGCAGTTTATCACATATTTTAGCAGTGTCAGGTATGCAAGTTACATATATTATAACAGCAATATATTTTATTTTTAATAATATATTAGGAAAAAGAAAAACAAAAATTGTAATAATAATAATTCTTATTTTTTATACAATATTAACAGGTTTTTCTCCTTCAATTGTAAGAGCAAGTATAATGGGAATATTAATTATGGGAGCAGGGCTTTTTTATAGAAAAAATGATATATGGAATTCAATTGCTATTTCACTTTTATTAATGTTAATATATAACCCATTTTTAATAACAAATGTAGGACTTCAACTATCATATTTAGGTACAATTGGTATTATTTTATTAAATAAAACTTTCTTAAAAATGTTTAACAAAATTAAATTTGAAAAATATATTTTAAATAGAAAAATAATTAATATTGTATCTAAAATAATAGAAATCTTAACAGTTACGATTTCTGCAAGTATAGCTGTATTTCCTATTATGTTATATAATTTTAATCTATTTGGTACATATTTTTTAATAACAAATTTACTTGCAAGTATTATTATAGGACCAATTACAATCTTTGGAACAGTAATTGTAATTATTTCATTTATATTTTTAAAACTTGGGAAAATGTTTTCTATATTTTTAGAAATTTTTTTAAATATACTAGTTTTAGTTTCTAATTTTAGTAAATTACCTTTTTCTAAAATATATATAACAACGCCTAAAATATTTATGATTATCTTTTATTATGTTCTAATTATTGTCTTTAATTATATCTATAAAATTTATCATAATAGAAATTTAAGCTTAACACAGATGCGTTTTAGAAATTTAATTGCACTATACAAATATAAGATAAAAGAAATTTATAATAATAAAAAAAGTAGAAAAAAATTTTTAAGTGTTTTGATTCTTATTGTTTTTTGTTTTAACATTTGTAACTTTTTTATAATAAAAAGAGAATTAAAAATTTATTTTGTAGATGTAGGACAAGGTGATTCTACTTTTATTGTTACTCCTAAAAATGAAACTATTTTAATAGACGGGGGAGGTAGTTTAGGAACAGATTTTGATGTAGGGGAGAGTACACTTCTTCCATATATTTTAGATAGAGGATATAAAAAAATAGATTTAATGTTTGTTTCACATTTTGACCAAGACCATATAGGTGGTTTGTTTAAAATATTAGAAGAACTAAAAGTAGAAAAAGTTTGTATTTCTAAACAAGAAGAA
>CALXEY010000073.1 GCA_944387455.1 uncultured Clostridia bacterium | reverse complement strand
TAAAAGATATTTTAGGACACGAATATATGGATAATAAACACTAATAAGGCAGATGATAAAATCATTTGTCTTTTTTTTATAAAAACTATTGACACAGTGTCGAAAAAATGATATATAATAAGCAAAGTTGACACAGTGTCAAAAAGGAGTTGGTAAAATGGAAAATGAAATAATAGAAGATAAAAAGGAAGAAATTATTAAAGCGTGTGAAGAACTTTATAAGAAAACAAGTTTTAAAGACATTACAATAAAAGGAATAGGAGAACAAGGAAAGTTTTCTAGAACTTCTATATACTATTATTTCCAAACAAAAGAAGAAATATTTTTAGCACTTTTTAAAAAAGAATATGAAAAATGGATAATAGATTTAGAAGAATTATATAACAAAAATGAAGAACTAACAAAAGAAAATTTTGCTAAAAATTTAGCTAAAACTATTGAAAAAAGAAAAAATCTTTTAAAATTACTTTCAATGAATATGTATGATATGGAAGAAAATAGCAGAATAGAAGAACTAATAAAATTTAAAACGGCTTATGGTAAATCAGTAGAAATGGTAAGAAAATGTATAGATAAATTTTTTAAAGATATGACAGAAGAAGAAAAAGATAATTTTATATTCTCTTTTTTTCCATTTATGTATGGGATATATCCTTATGCTGAAGTAACTAAAAAACAAAAATTAGCAATGGAAAAAGCAAAAGTACCATATAAATTTCAAACTATATATGAAATTGCTTATAATGGAGTATTAAAATTATTAAAATAAAATTTAAAGGAGGTTTAAACAATGAAAATAGTAATATTAACAGGAAGTTATAATTTAAATGGAACATCTAATACATTAGTTGATGAATTTATAAAAGGAGCAAAAGAAAACAAAAATGAAATTGTAAGATTTGATACAGCTAAATTAAATATACATCCTTGTATTGGTTGTAACCATTGTGGTATGGACGGAGACTGTGTATTTAAAGATGATATGACAGAAATTTTAGATAATATAGAAGATGCAGATATGTTAGTATTTGCAACACCGGTATATTATTTTGCTATGACAGCTACCTTAAAAGCTACAATTGATAGATTTTACTCACGAACAGGTAAAATAAGTAGAAAAAGATTAAAAACAGCTTTTATAATAACTTGTTGGAATACAGATGATTCAACAGTAGAACCATTAATAGTACATTATAAAAAATTAGTAAATTATATGAATTATGAAGATAAAGGTATGATTATAGGAAAAGGTTGTGGAACAGTAAGTATGATACCAGAACATTTTTATAAAGAAGCATATGAATTAGGTAAAAAAATTAAATAAGGAAGATAAACTATGAAAAAGTTTAGAATTATATTAGATATTATTATGACAGTACTTTATATAATATTAATGGGATATTATATAACAGGAAACGCCGTTCACGAAATACTTGGAACAATAACATTTGTATTATTTATCATACATAATATTTTAAATATAAAATGGTATAAAAGTATATTTAAAGGAAAACACAGTTTTCAAAGAACATTTCATATTGTTATTAATTTACTATTGTTTATAGCAATGTTAGGTATGATGATAAGTGGAATAATGATTTCATCAGATGTATTTGATTTTTTAAATATCAGAACAACTATGTTTGGAAGAAAATTACATATGATTTCAACTTCGTGGGGATATATATTAATGTCAATACATATAGGGCTTCATATAACAGGAGTGATGAATAAATTAAACACAAAAATGAAAAATAGCACATTTCAATATGTATATTATTTCATATTAGTACTTTTAATAGGTTTTGGGATATATTCATTTATATCATTTAGGTTATGGGAAGAAATGTTTTTGCTAGTGGACTTTAAGTTTTTTGACTATGAACAAAGTGTAACATTTTTTTACTTAAAACATATAGCAATTTTACTTGCAATTTCACTCGTTATTTATATTATCTTAAAGTTGATTAAGATAATAAAAAATAAAAAGAAAATTAAAGGAGGAAAATTATGAGTATTACAAAAAAGCAATGGAAAATTATGAGGAATTATTTAAAAATATTGAATTTAGCAAAGAAGATGAAGAATTAAAAGAAATTGTTTTAAACTTTGCACTAGATGAAGCACAACAATATGACAATATGGATAAGAAAACAAGACAAATGGTAATATTAGCTGCAACTATTGCTACGCAAACAAAAAAGATGTATGAAGTATTTGTAAATTCAGCATTAAATGTAGGAGTAAGTCCAGTCGAAATTAAAGAGATTTTATATCAATCAGTTCCGTATGTTGGTATTTTAAAGGTTTTAGATTTATTAGAACCAACAAATAGAATTTTTAAAGAAAGAGGAATTAAAATACCATTAGAAAAACAAGGTGCTACAAATTTAGAAGATAGATTTGATAAAGGACTAGAGGTACAAAAATCAATATTTGGAGAAACAATAGATAACAATTATAAAAATTCTCCAAAAAATCAAGTACATATACAAAAATTCTTATCAGATAACTGTTTTGGAGATTTTTATACAAGAAAAGGTTTAGACGTTAAAACAAGAGAACTAATTACATTTTCGATACTAGTATCACAAGGTGGGTGTGAGCCTCAGGTAAAAGCTCATATTGTAGGAAATGTAAATGTTGGTAATGATAAACAAACATTATTAAATACAGTAACAGCACTTTTACCTTATATTGGTTATCCAAGAAGTTTAAATGCGATTAGCTGTATTAATGAGGTTATACCAGAATAAAAAAATTAAATAATAAAAGGAGAGATTAAGTATGGAAGAAAAAGAATTTGAAAAAGTAAATATTTTTGGAAAAGGTATGCCAAATGATGCGTTTGCTAAATATTTTGTAGGAAATAGTTACCTAAACCCATTAGTAGATAATTCAAGTCCATTATTTTTAGCAAATGTAACATTTGAGCCAGGTTGTAGAAATAATTGGCACATACATCACGCAAGTAAAAATGGAGGACAAATTTTAATATGTACAGCAGGTTATGGTTGGTATCAAGAAGAAGGAAAAGAGGCTGCAAGTTTAGAACCAGGAAAAGTAATAGTTATACCTGCGAATGTAAAGCATTGGCACGGAGCAAAAAAGGACAGTTGGTTTTCACATATTGCAATAGAAGTACCAGGAGAAGATACAAAAAATGAGTGGTGTGAAGAAGTTACTGATGAAGAATATAATAAATTAGGTTAGGGGGGAAAATAAGGTGAATAAGAAAATTATAGCTTTAGTTATTGTAATTATACTACTTGTAATCTTAGGAGGAATTGCTTTTTGGGTTACAAATAATAATCAAGAAAATACAAATAATGAAACAGAAAACAATACTTTAAATACACAAACTAATGATAATAATACAACTAATACTGAAAATGACAATGAAGAGACAGAAACAGGAAAAGTTTTAGTTCTATATTTTTCACAAAGTGGAAATACAGAAGCGGTTGCAAACTTTATACATAATGCAGTTGGTGGAGATATAGTAAAACTTGAAACTGAAACACCATATCCAAGTGATTATGATGAGTTAGTAGATTATGCACAAGAAGAACAAAGAAAAAATGCAAGACCAGTTTTAAGTACTAAAATAGATAATATAGATGAATACGATACAATTTTCTTGGGTTATCCAAATTGGTGGGGTGATATGCCAATGCCAATATATACATTTTTAGATGAATATGATTTATCAGGAAAAACCATAGCACCATTTATTACACACGCAGGTTCAGGACTTTCTGGAACACCAGAAAATATTAAGGAAGAAGAACCTAATGCAACAGTAACAGAAGGTTTAGCGGTAAATGGAAGTAATAGTAGAAATTCACAAAGTACAGTAAATAATTGGCTAGCTGAAATTGGTTTTTAATATTAATAAGGAAGTAATGAGGTATGAGAAAAATGAATAAGAAAAAAGTAATAATCGCAATAATAGTATTAGTAATTTTTATTAGTATTATAATGGGTTTAGTAGTATATAATTCTAGAAAACAAGAAGATATGTTAGGAAAAAGTGAAGAACAAAATGTAAATAATCAAAATTTATTAACTAATAGTGTAGAAAATAATAATGAAATTATGGAACAAAATACACGAGGAGATGAAGAAACTTTGGAAAATGCAAGAATTAAATTAACTGTAAATGGAAATGAAGAAGTATTTATAACTTTAGATGATAATCAGGCAAGTAGAGATTTTTTAGAAATGTTACCTTTAACTTTAACATTTGAAGATTTTAATAATACAGAAAAAATTGCAACCTTGCCAAATGAACTAAGTACAGAAGGACAACCTTCTGGTTATATTCCAAAAACAGGAGATTTTGCATATTATGCACCTTGGGGAAATATATCAGTATTTTATAAAGATTTTAGGTATTCAGATTCACTGTATAAATTAGGAACTATAGAAAGTGGAACAGAGATATTTGAGAATTTAGATAATGATTTTGAAGTTATAATAGAAAAAATAAATTAGAAAAGAGGAATTGGTATGAGTTTAATAATTAATATATATTATACTGGAGAAAACGGTTCAGCTAAAAAATTTGCAGAAGAGATGATTTCAAGTGGGATAGTAGATAGAGTAAGAAAAGAACCAGGAAATGAAAAATATGAATATTTTTTTCCAATGGAAGATAAAGAAACAGTTTTGCTAATAGATAAATGGAAAAGAAAAGAAGCTTTAGATGAACATCATAAATCAGAAATGATGAAAGAAATTGCAAAATTAAGAGAAAAGTATCATCTTCATATGAGAGTAGAACAGTTTGTAGAAAAGGAAAATATAAGATAGGAGGCAATAAAGGTATGGAAAATAAAATTAATTATGGAGAAACGAAAGATGTTGTATTAGAAGAAGAGTGGGATAAGACTTTTCCAAAAAGTGAGAAGGTAAATCATAGAAAAGTAACATTTAATAACAGATTTGGAATAACGCTTGTTGCTGATTTATATGAGCCAAAAGTATATGAAGGAAAACTTCCAGGAATAGCAGTTGCAGGACCTTTTGGTGCTGTAAAAGAACAAGCAAGTGGTTTGTATGCACAAGAAATGGCAGAAAGAGGCTTTTTAACAATAGCATTTGATCCATCATTTACAGGAGAAAGCACAGGGGTACCTAGATATGTTGCATCTCCTGATATAAATACAGAAGATTTTCAGGCAGCAGTTGATTTTCTATCTGTTCAAGAAAATGTTGATAAAGAAAAAATAGGGATAATTGGAATTTGTGGTTGGGGTGGACTAGCTTTAAATGTAGCAAGTATAGATACCAGAATAAAAGCTACAGTTTGCTCAACAATGTATAATATGAGTAGAGTAAATCATAATGGGTATTTTGACAAAACATCTGAAGATGAACTTTATAAATTAAAAGAACAATTAAATGCACAAAGAATAGAAGATTTTAAAAATGGAAAATATGAATTAGCAGGAGGAGTTATAGATCCATTACCAGAAGATGCACCTTTTTATGTAAAAGATTATTATGATTATTATAAAACAAATCGTGGATATCATAAGAGAAGCCTAAATTCAAACAATGGTTGTAATATAACTTCAAGTCTATCATTTATAAATACACCACAAAATACTTTTTCAAATGAAATAAGAAATGCAGTCTTGATAATACACGGAGAGAAAGCACATTCTTGTTATTTTAGTAAAGATGCTTATAATGATATGATAAAAGACGGAAAATATACAGAAAATAAAGAACTTATGATTATTCCAAATGCAGTTCACACAGATTTATATGATAAGAAAGATATAATTCCTTTTGATAAAATTCAGTCATTTTTAAAGGAAAATTTAAAATAGTTAGACTTAAGAGTGCTAATTATAGAAAAAGCAATTAGCAAAAATATAAACATCCCCTTTTATTTTCAAAGAAAATTATTTTATATTATTTAAGCATAGAGTAATTTTCTTTTTTTGTCCTAAAATCATTTTAAAAGCTTACAATGAATAGTGTTAATAGTTAGATGAAATTATCAAATTTATACTATATAGTTATAACAATAAATAGTAATTCACCTTAAAAGTAAAAGTCAAGAAATGTGATAACGTTTTATAAAAAATATAAAAATTATACCTTAAAATTGTGTTATAAAAATACTAGGAGTAACGCCTAGCATTTTTTTATAAATAAAAAGTACACATAAAAAATTTAAAAATAAAAAATATTATATAAACTAAAAAGACCTGTGCATAACTCACAAAGAGAAAATGTTAATAATAAAGTTATTCACAAAGTTATCCACAGTTTCCACAGGTTATTTATACACATATAATATTACAAAAGAATAAAAATATAAGTTACATAAAAGTTAAAAGATAACATAATTGAAAGAAAAATGTAACAAAAAAGTAATAAATCTACGCGAAAAAAGAAGAAAAACAAAGTAAAACAGCATAAAAAAGCTAAAAATGGCGAAATATAAGCTTTAAAAAAGTTATAAATGAAATATTTTTGACATATAAATGTAAAAATAAAACAGTAGAAAAATGAAGAAAAACAATATATAATGTAGAAAAATAGAAAATACAAACTGTGGATAACTTTTAAGATTTATAAAACATATAATAAATAAAGGTGATTTGTATGTTGAAATTTTTATTTAAGAAAAAGAGGAAAAATCGTGATATAGATGAATTTGATATAGAAATAGAAGAAGTAGAAAAAATATTAAAAAATTCAGGTGGAATTTTAGTAGATGTAAGAAGTCCAAAAGAATATGAAGAAGGGCATATGGAAGGAGCAATTTCAATTCCAGAATATGAAATAAAGAAAAAAGCAAAAATATTATTACCAAATAAAGAAAAAGTAATAATTGTATATTGTTCAAGTGGAGGAAGAAGTAAAAAAGCAAAAGAAGAGCTAAAAAATATGGGATATAAACATATATATAAT
>CALXEY010000072.1 GCA_944387455.1 uncultured Clostridia bacterium | reverse complement strand
GTTGAACTATATTTTGCAATATCCCACAAATCGTCTCCTCTATAAATTACATCTGGTCTTGTATTATGATATACTTTTAATATATCTGCTTGTACATTATATAAGAATTTTGGATATACAAAATGGCTTGATATATCTTCTGGAATTTCCGCATCTAAACCTACAACTTTAAATAAGTCTTTATATATATTTCTATAAGCCATAGCAATTGGGTCTGTTCTATCTGTTATATAAAAGTCCATTGTTCCGTCATAACTATTTATTATTACTTTTACAGAATTTCTAATATAATTAATATCTTCTGATATTCCGTCGTGTACTATTGTTGTATATTGTGAAAATGGATAACTTGAAGATACTGTATATGCATCTAATACCCATACAATTTTTCCGTCTTCTGTGATTACTGTATATGGTTCTTCATCATAAATTAAATATGGCATTGCTTTTTTTGCTCTTGTTATAATATCTCTATTTATTAATATTTTACTATCATTTGTCATTTCGTTAGAGAAAGCTAAATTTAAATCTCCTTTAGAAATTCCAAGTACTAACCTATCTAAAAAGTTTAAATTTAAACCTGCTTTTCCTTCATATGTAGAAACTATATCATTTCCATTTTTATCAGTATAATCATATTCTTGTTTATTTTTTGCATTTGTCGCAATTGTTTCATCTGTTTCTAAACCAAAATATATACGTGGTTCTGTTACATTAATTACTTGGTCTGAACCTGATACATCACTTTGAACATATTTTATATTACCACTTTCTGTACTTTCAGTTGCTAGAGTTATTATTTCTCCCATACCGTGTGTATATTCATATGTTCTATTACTATAAGTTCTACCTGAATTAGTTATTTCTCTTGGTGATAAATATACTAATTTTTCTTCTCCATTTATATTATATTTTGCAAGTGTAGTATTTGGATATACATAGTAACCTGCACTTGATTGGTTATTTTCTAAAGTCTCTTCAACTGCTGTTTTACTTATTATTGGTATATTATTTATCACATTTGAATTACTATCAACTTCTGCTTGTGTAATTGTTCCTGAAGATTCTATATTTGTTTCTTCTATTTCAATATTATAAGCACTTTTGGTATTTTTTATATTTTCTGAAATATAATTTCTTTCTTTATCTAATTCGTTTGAATTTACATATATCAAATCAAACCCTATCATTGCTACAAATAAAATAACTAAATAACCTGGTATTATTGCTAAGTTTTTTAATACTTTATTTGTTTTTCCTGCTTTAAATGCTTTTAAAGCTCTATATGCAAATATTACTATTACAAATGCAAATATGAAATATCCTACTACTTGAACAGTTGCTTCTGTCATACCTGCACCATTTATTTCAATGTCATCTCCTACTGTAAGTATTTTTCCAAACATTACATTTTGTGTTCCAAGTACAGTAAGTATAGCAACTCCAATTACTATTACCATTATATTTCTAAGAAGTTTTTTCATAAAAAGACTTTCTTTAAGCATTTTTCCGTCTATTCCGTCAAAATAACGGTTAAATACTATTACATAATAAAGTGCCATATATAATGATAAACATATGAAAATTACTACAAAATAAAATACTGCTGTTTCTATTAATGGTTTTAAAAACATATAATATGAAATGTCTAAACCAAATATTGGGTCTTGTATTCCAAAAGATACATTACTTGTTGCAAGCATTATTTTTTGCATAAAGACTGCTGATACTATAAAACTTGCAATTGCTGATATTACTAATGCTAATGATTTATTAGGAAGTTTTGGCATATTTTTTTCTTCTTTTTCAAAAAATGGTTTTAAACCTTTTTTTATTCCTCTATTTGTTAGGTAAATTACAACATATAAAGCAACAAAATTAACTGCCATTATTGTATAACGATAAGTTATATTTGTTTTAAATATATTTGTATAACTTTCTCCTAATTCTAAATATTCTAAATAGCTTCCTCGTAATTGTACATAACTTATAATCGCAAATATTATTAAAAATAATATTACTAATAACATACGTATTTTACTATTTTTCTTTTTCTTTAATTCTTTTTCTTCTGTTTTAACATTTTCTTGATTTTCGTTTGATTTTTCCACTTTTTAACCTCCTTTTGTTTATATTATTGCTTTTACAAAATCTTCTGAATTAAATACTTCCATATCATCTATTCCTTCACCTACTCCAATAAATTTTATTGGAATTTTGTTGTCATTTACTATTCCTATTGCAACTCCACCTTTTGCTGTTCCGTCTAATTTTGTAATTACCAAACCTGTTATATCTGCTTCTTCTTTAAAAGCTTTTACTTGTGAAATAGCATTTTGACCTGTTGTTCCGTCAATTACTAACAACACTTCTTTATCTGCTTCTTCCATTTCCTTATTTATTACTTTTTGTATTTTATTTAATTCATCCATTAAATACTTTTTATTGTGAAGTCTTCCTGCAGTATCAACTATTAATACATCTGCATTTTTTTCTTTTGTTGTTTTTATTGCATCATATACAACAGATGCAGGGTCAACTCCTTCATCTCTTTTTACAATATCAGCACCTGCCCTTTTTGCCCATATTTCTAGTTGTTCTACTGCTGCTGCTCTAAATGTATCTGCAGCAGCTACTACTACTTTTTTTCCGTCTTTTGCTAATCTATTTGCAATTTTCCCAATTGATGTTGTTTTTCCTACACCATTTACTCCAACAACTAATATTACAGCTGGTTTAGTATTTAAATGTAAATTTATATCAGTTACATCTAATATTTTTTTCATTTCTTCTCTTAATGCTTGTTTTACATCTTCTTCATCTTGTAACTTTTCTTTTTTTATTCTATTTCTTAAATTATTTATAATTTGTACAGATGTATCCATACCTATATCTGACATTATTAATATTTCTTCTAATTCATCCAAAAAGTCTTCATCAACTTTTCTAAAACTTTTGAATACATTACTAATTTTTTCATCAAAAGAATTTTTTGTTTTATTCATACCTTGTTTTAATTTTTCAAAAAAGCCCACTATTAATCTCTCCTTTAATCTTTTAATATTTCATCTGCTAAATTTTCTAACTTAGAAATATCCTCTTCTTTTAATCTTGATTTAATTGTAATTGTTGGTTCTACAATTTCTATATCTTTCATTTTTTCTAAAATTTCTTTCATTTTCTTTCCTGAAGAAGGTGCCCAAGAACCATTTTCTATTATTCCAACTTTTCTTTTTTGGTAATTTCTTGAGCTTAAATGATGTAGGAATTGTTCCATAGGTGGGAATATTTCCATATTATATGTAGATGATGCAACTATTAATTTTGAATATCTAAAAGCATCTTCTACAGCTTCTGCCCAATCTTCTGTTCTTAAATCTGATACTACTACTTTTTTTGCTCCTTTTTCTTTTAAGATTTCAGCAAGTTTGTTTCCTACTTCTAATGTGTTTCCATATATACTTGCAACTGCAATAAATATCCCTTCTTCTTCAGGCTCATATTTGCTCCAAGTATTATACTTATCTAAATAATATCCTAAATTTTCTTTTAAAATAGGTCCGTGTAATGGGCATATTTTGTTTATATCTAATTTTTCTGCTTTTTTTAATAAAGCTTGTACTTGTACTCCATATTTTCCAACTATACCAAAATAATATCTTCTTGCTTCACAGTCCCACTCTTCATTACATTCTAATGAACCAAATTTACCAAATCCGTCTGCTGAAAATAATATTTTTTCTGTTTGCTCATATGTTACCATTACTTCTGGCCAATGTACCATAGGTGCCATAAAAAATTGTAATTTATGTTTTCCTAAATCTAGTACATCTCCTTCTGTTACTATTACTTTTCTACTACTTAAATCTATATCACTAAAAAAGTTTTGTAATATGTTAAATGTCATTTGATTTCCTACTAATTTCATATTAGGGTATTTTTTTGTAAGTAAACCTATATTATATGCGTGGTCTGGCTCCATATGTGAGATTATTAAATAATCTGGTTTTTCTCCATTTAATTCTTTTTCTAATTTTTCTTTCCAAATATTTGTTACTCTCTCATCTATTGTATCTAATATTACATTTTTTTCATCTTTTATTAGATATGAATTATAACTCATACCATTTTCTAACATATATTGTCCTTCAAATAGCTTTAAATCATTATCACTTGCTCCTATCCATTTTATATCTTTTGATATTTCCATATCTACCATAATTAGACCTCCTTAAATCTTCTATCATTGTTTATAAGTATAACATATTTTTCCTAATATGTGTACTATTTTTACTAATTTCTTTAAAAGCAAAAAGCCAGCCTCAATTGAAACTGACTTTTGCTTTTGACTACCTAGGAAACACGAAGAAATCTACTCCATTTTCGGAGATGATGATTTTCAAGGCTGGAAACACATACCTTTCTCCCTTTGGAAGCTTTGGAAGTTTCTTCGTTACTTGCTTTAGATTATCATCAATATAGACCATTCCATTTCTAGGACTGTTTCTCGGGATAATTCTCCTGTAAGTCCCTTGGAACATTACGATTGCAAGCTTTCCGCCAATCTCCCTAATCTTGGACTTAACATACTTATTGTATGCTTTTCCAAATGCCTTTTTTACTTCATCACTTGCTTCAACTATTTTTCCTCCACTTATGATGTAAAGACCATCTGAGATAATACTAAAATCAATCTTTTTCCAGAACTCTGCTTCTGTTTGCTCGTAGTTTTCCCTCATCATTTCCACAGTGTAGTCGTAATACTTGTCCACAAGTTCCTCCCAAAAAAATCTTTTTACCAGTTGCCTAAAACCTTTCTGTAAAATGGAGTTTAAAAATCTTGCATATATCTATTATAGCACTTTTGAACTTTTTTGTAAAATTTATGTTTACCAAAATTATTGCTATATAAAATAAAATATGATATATTTTAAGAAAATAATTTAGGAGATAGAAAATGAATTTTGAAGAAATTTTAAAAGATAAATTAAAAGGAAATAAAGGAAATTTAGATAATAGTGATATAGATACACTTTTTAACCAACGTATTAATTGTGGTGGTTATGCTCTTAAAGTTGATACTTGTGTTTTTTCTAAAAATGGTTCTTTTGAAAAAGCTGTTTCTAGTATATTAGACACTTTTCCTTTTGCCCGATTATTAGGTGATAGCAATTTACTAGATGATGAATATTTAGTTTTATATAGAAAAGGTGAGAATAAAGGTCATCATTTTATTCGTGTTGAAGATGATGGTACTGTTACTGAAAAATATGAAGCAAATTCTCCACAAATATTTAATGGTTGGGGAAATTTATCAGATTCACCAGAAGCTGTTTTTGCAGTGAAAAAAGAACATAATATTGAGTTCCCAGAAGGTACTATTATGATTCCTTTAGAAAGTTCTATGGACTTTGAAGAAACTGTGCTAAATGCTATTAAAAACAAACAAAACTCTTTTTCTTATCACAATCATAATTATAATTTTAAGAAATCAGATAATGATTTTATTTATATTTGTAACAATTCTACCGTCATTGCTAAAATGCTTTTAGATGATAAGTCATTTGATATTGAAATAGAACCTGATAAAAAAAATTTTGTCAGTAACACAAAACCTTTTACTCCTATTGTTATTGAAAATGGTGTTTTACAAAAAGATAATGAAGAATTAGAGTTGTAATCTGGCGTCAAAAAACTTTATACAGTTTCTTCTTTTTTTATAAATTTTCTTTGCTATTGCATTAAAACTTACATTAAAATTAAGAAATTCATTACTTTCAGGTATAAAACATCTACATTTTGTCTACTTTTTGTTGAAATTTGCAAATAATATAATTGAATTATCAAAAAAATAATAGTATAATATTTGAAAACGTTAGGGGGAATAATTTATGTATATTTTATATGCCGATGAAAGTGGTCATACAGGAACTGATTATGATAATGCTACTCAACCAATATTTTCTCTTTCAGGAATAGCTGTTGATGATTCAGACTGGTACGACTTAAATCATATTATAGAAAATGAAAAATACAAATATCTTCTAATTTAAAAAATCACGAAATTCACGCAACTGAAATTTTTAACCCTAAAAAAGATTCTATTTTCTTTAAAAATACTATTGAAGAAAATTTATTAATTATGGAGAAACTTGTTGATTTAATTGTGCAATTAAAAATTCCTATTTTTCTAAGTTCAATAGATAAAATCAATTACAAATATTATTTATTAAATAAACTAGGACCTGGAATAAAAATAGATCCATATATATATTCTTTTATATTATTAAGTATAAATTATAACAAATTTTAATAGAACATAATTCTAGTGGTATGATATTTTTAGACGAAAATAAAAATATGATAGATAAATTAGACGGCGTATATAAAAAACTTTTATTAAATAACTTTGAATGTGATACAAACAACATAATAGAGAATGCTTTGTTTTTGCAGTCTCACAAAAGTAATTTTATACAACTGTCTGATATTTGTAATTTCTATATAAATAAATACTTAAGCATTACTAGACATAACGCTATTAAAAATTCATTAAAGAAAGAACATTGTTTAAAAATGTATAAAAAATTAACTCCTTTATTTATAGATTGCAGAGATTCTTCTCTTTTAAAAATTGTTAATTCGTTTTTTGTATAAAAAATTGCAATCGGCGATTTTGAGGTACTCCGCATTGGAATACACTGCCGACTGCATATATAAAAACTATTAAATAGCTTTATAAGCATATTATATGAACAATTTTTAAAAATATTCAAAAAGATAATTAAGTGTTTCTTGATTATCTTTTTTCTTTAGTATATTATATGTATAAATAACTATAAATTCAAACATTTTGTAATAAAATTGTAACATTTCTTTTTATAGCTGTCAATATTATAACATAACTTTTTTAAAATTGCAAATTTATAAAATTTCTA
>CALXEY010000071.1 GCA_944387455.1 uncultured Clostridia bacterium | reverse complement strand
TTAAAATCTTAGCTCTTAAAACAGTTGAGTAGACTAGTTTTAAGAGCTTATTTACATTTTCTGGTATCAAATTCAGGTTATAACATATTAACCATTTTTTACAACGAAAGACACAAAAAAGTAATACAATTGTAACATTTTTGAAAAATATAAAAGGTACGTAAATACCTTTTAACCTATTTTCTCTATATCTATTCTAGCATTTTCATATTCTATATCTTCTATTGATACGCCTTGTAACTGAAGAGTATCTCCACTATTTAACCTCAATATTACTGTACTTGTCAATGTCATTCTATTACTTGTGCTATTTCGTATTACTGGTGACTGATTAAATGTATCATTTAATGCTGTATTATTTACAAGCAAGACTGCATTAAAGTTAAATGTTCCTGTTACATCTTGTACTCCATATAATTGATATGATATTTGATATATTCCTGTTTCGTTTATATTTATAATACTACTTCCTTCCTCATGTGATAATGCTGTTCCTTCTACTATTTCATTTCTACTAAATTTTATATCTGTTGTCCCAAGAGTAGTATTATCTCCTAGCTCTGCTATTGCTACTAATATATTAGCACTACCATTGTTACCACCATTATTAACAATAATTATTATCAATATAATTATAAACACCAATGCTAATGCTACAATTATTCCTTTTAACACATTATTTTCACAACACATAATATCTCCCCCTACCATATCTTATGAAAACAACGAAAAAAAAGAAACAGTTACAACTGCTTCTTTTTTTCATTTAAAATTCCCCCTCTTTTGTTTTTCCTAATTATTACAATTGGAATTATATTATACCTGACGTTTAATGTCAATACAAATATCTTATTTTTTATGACATAATTATTTTAATTATTGATATCAAGGTGATTTTATGATTAAAGAAAAAAGAAAAGAAATGGGTTTTACACAAGAACAAATGTCAAAAATATTAAATATAAGTTTAAGACAATATATACGAATAGATAATGAAGAAGATTTACCAAGAAGAGATGTCTTAAAAAATTTAATAAAAGAACTAAAACTTTCAAATGAAGAAATAGGTATATATATTAGAAAAATGACAGAAAACATATAGTCTCTTGTCATTTTTCTTTTTTCATTTTTATTCTTTTTATTTTATTTTTTTGTTATTTCTTATATCCGTTTTTTACTTAGTAGAAATATGTATATTTTGAATATCTGCTTTCATCTCTCTGGAAATAATATTTTGAATTTGAGCAATTTCATCTTCTTTTAATTCATTAGCACCAATAATAATACTAATACTTTGATCATTTACAAAAATAACACAATTATCAAAACCTTTGGTTTTAAGTAAATTTTCACAAATCATAATACTATTTTTAGTATTATTTATTTTTGTAATTTCTTCAGTTGCAGACTGTTTTTGAGTTTCTAATGAATTAGAACTATTTAAAACATTTTCGTAAGTCTCTAACATTTGAGAATACATAGTATCTCTTTCAAGTTTTGATTTAGTAAAATAATCATCATTACTATTAGAATTTGAACTTGTTTCTTGTACTATTTCACCACTTGTTTCATTTGTTAATTCGTTTTTTGTCTCATTATTACTTAATTCTTGACTTACAGTATTTGTTTCATTTAAAGTATTTTCTTCAACTGGCTCGCTACTAACAAGCCTTGCATCCCCTATGTTACTTTCATTTACTTCATTACTACTAGCTTCAAGAACTTCTCCTGTTCTAGTTGTATAATTTAAATATCCTGCAACCATTAACATTACTGCAATAGCATAAATAATAACTTGGTTTTTCTTTAATAATTTCATTTAAAAAACTCCTTTCATTGGGGACGTTTCATTTGCGACTTTTTAGTCGCATTCGGGACAGAGCTTTGTATAGATGTGTCCCAAATGCGACCTTTTGGTCGCAAAAGAAACGTCCCTATTTAGACACTAGAACTTGAATTTTATGTGTCGCAAGTCCTGTTATTGCTTCTACTGCCTGTATTACATTTGTTTTTATCTCTGCATTTTCTACTCCTTTTGCCGTTATTATTGCTCCTTCTATTTTGGGTTTTATTATCTTAGCTGTTATTGGTGTTTTTACTCCATCATCTTCTTTATAAATAACTTCTTTTTGACTGTCTGTTTCTTCTATTTTTCTAGTTCCGCCTGTATCATCAGTTTCTTCTGTTGAAGTTGATTTTGAGTTTTCATTATACATTGCTACAACTTCGCTAGATTCTGAATAATTTAAACATACATTTACATCTTCTACTCCTTTTATTTTGGATAATATATTTTTTAATTTGTTTTCCAAATTCTCTACATTATCTATATTACTATCTATATTGCCATTACCACTACCATTATCACTATTACCATTTATTTCTCCACTTTCTAAGCCACTATAACTACAACTACCGCTAGTTGCTAATTTTTTTGATGTATCGTTTGTTATTTCTTTATTTGTTTCATCATTTCCGTTCCATATAAAATTTATTATTAGTATTGTTATTATAAGTAAAACTACAAAAAACACTAAGTTTTCTATCTTCTTTTTATCATTTCCTATTACTACTTTTTTTGTTTTTTCTTCTCCAATTCTTTCTTTTTTTTCTTTCATTCCTTTCATTTCTTTTATTTCTTTTTCTTCATCTATTTTATCTACTTCTTCTATTTCACTTTTCTTATTTATATTAAACATTTTCTTTAGTTTATCTCCAAACACTCTTCACTCACCCCATATTCTTCTTTTAATATATTTTTTATATTTTGAATATCAGTTTTTGTTATTTTATTATTATCGCTATTTTCTTTATCTTCTTCAGTATTATTTTTTTCATTTTCTGTATTTTCTTCTTTACTTTTAAAAATATTTATTGTACCTACTCTATCTACTTTTTTTATTTTATCTATTTCTTCTATTACTTTTTCTTCTGTCGTTTTCTCATTACTTTCATTGTTACTATTATTTTCACTATTGTTATTTTCTTCTTTTTTATTACCTATTTTTACTTTTACTTTTTTTATTCCTGTCTCATTATTTATTATTTCCGCTTCTACTTTGCAACTTTCTACTTCATATCCTATTTCTTCTATTTTATTTTTAATACTTCTTTCTAATTCTTGTTTATATAATTCTGTTATTCTCTTATCCATACTTGTCTGATTTAAATTATTATTGTCTTCACTATTATTATTGTCACTACTTTTATAATCATCATATTCTGATGAGTATTTTTCTAAATCTGCTGAATTTATTTCTTCAATAATATTTAGCTGTTCTTTATTTTTTATAAATGGTGATATTATATTAAATAATACAAATATGCCTAATATCACTCTTATATATTTTTTTGTTTTATTATTAGGAAGTAACATTTCTATTATTGATACTAATATTATTGTTACACCTAAACTTTTAGCCCAAGTACTAATAAACTCTATCATTTGTTTATCCCCTATCTATACATCATTGCACTATTTGATATTTTTAAGACTAGTGCTGTTCCTATTATTAACATTACTGATATACTACTTAATATTCCTAAAAATATTTTAAATACATCTCCTATTTCATCTAACATATTTGTTATTTTTTTATCTGCTATTATTTCTGATACTGCTCCTAACAGTTTATACATTATAGTTATTATAGCAAGTTTTATTATAGGCATTATACAAATACCTATTATTATAATTACACCAATTATCCCAACTGCATTTTTTAGCACCACTCCTGAACCTAAAACAGTATCTACTGCATCTCCTAATATTTTGCCGAACTACTGGTACTGCTGAACTTACCACTGCTTTTGTTGCTTTCGCTGTTATTCCGTCGACTGATGCTGACATTGTTCCTTCTAATGATACAATTCCTACAAATATAGTTAAAACAATTCCTAAAAACCACACTATTCCTGATTTTAAAAATTTAGCAATCTTGATGACTTGTACCTCTTCTGATATTTTTGATATTATTATTAAACTTGTAAAAACTATAACAAGTGGTATTATTATGTTTTGTATCATATTTCCTATAAAATTTATTATAAATAAAATAATTGGCTCTAAAACACCACTTGTTGTTATATTCCCTGTATATATCATTAAAGTCATTAAAAGTGGTACTAATAAATTCATAAAACCTATTAAATTATTTGCTGTATCTTGTACTAATTTTATTATTTCTGTAAAATTCCCCATAATTATTGTTACTATTAATATATATTGTACATAATATATTATTTTACTTACAGACTGATTTTCTAGATTATCACTAATTGTTTTTAAAATACTATGAATTATAATTATCACTAATATACTTATTAGTATTTTTAATGTGCTTGCTATTTCTTTACCACATATATTTAATATTTTTCCAAAAATAGTTTTATTATCTATTTTTCCACTAATTGCATTATTTAACATTTCTCCTATATCTATATCTTGGAAAAATTCTCCACCATATTCTTTGCTTTCATTTATAAAATCTTCTATTTTAAACTGTTCTTTATTTTCTTCCATAACATCTTCTTCGTTTACTTCTCCATAAACTATATTATTTGTACTTAAAAACAACATAAATAGTAAAAATATAATTAATATTTTCAATAATTTCTTTAAACTTTTCATTTGTATTTTCCTTTTTTATGGCAATACAGATAATATTATTTCTAATAAACTAGATATTATTGGTATTGACATAGATATAATTATTATTTTTGTACCTATTTCTATTTTATTTGCAATAGCAACTTCTCCAGAATCTTTACATATACTAACTGCAAATTCTGATAAAAATGCTATTCCTGTTATTTTTATTAATAAACTTAAAAATGTACCATTTATTGATACTTTATTTGCAAATGTTTGTAATAAACTAATTATTCCTGATAACTCATCTATTACAAGTAATAATATTAAAACTCCTGCAAGTAAACTTATATATATTGTAAATTCTGGTTTATATTGTTTTAGTAAAATTATTATTATTAATGAGATCAAACCAATTCCAATTATTTTAATGATTTCCATTACTTTCTCCTACAAATTAAATATAGTTCTTACAGTATCAAACAAACCACTTATTTCTTTTATCACCATTGTTAACACAATTACAAGCCCTGCTAAAGTTGTCATCATTGCTTGGTCTTCTCTTCCTGCTCTTACTAATACTTGGTGTAATACTGCAACTAATATTCCAATTGCAGCTATTTTAAATAATAAATTTATATCCATTTTCTCCCCCTTATGCTAATATTATTACAATTGTTAAACCTATTACTGTTCCTAATCTCGTATATAACCTTTCATTTTTCTTTTTTTCTTCTTCTGCTTCTTTTATTTGATTTTCTAAAAACTCTTCTGTTACTTCTATTTGACTTATTTGCCCTTCTACATCTGTTCTCCCAAGTAATTTTGATAACATCTTAATAACTTTTTTATCTTCTAGATTTAAATTACAAGTAAAATTATCTACTGCTTCTTCAAAAGCTTCCCCAGCAGACATTTTTTCCATATTGTGTTTTGCAAGTAAAAACAATCTACTTATATTACTATTAACATTTTCTGCAATTTCACCAAACACTTCTGGTATTGGTTCATATGTAAATTTTATTTTTGTTTTTAATATGTTTAATGAATTTTTTACATCTTCTAATTCTTCTAACCTATATATGTATTTATTTGAAAGAAACTTTCCTATTAATGTGCTAGATACTAATATTAAAAATAATATAAAATATTTTACAAAAACCATAACTTGTCCTTTCTTTTGTTTTTTAATTTTTTATTTTCTCTTTGCTTTTATTATTTTTTTCTCTTTTTTCTTTCTTCTTTTTTCTTCATTCTTTTTTTCTTTTATTATTTCTAATATTATATGAACTATAAAAAAGATTTAGAACTAAAAAAAGAATAAATTATAAAAATATTATTCTTTCTATTTGTTTATTTTCTATTAATTCATTAATGTTTTTATTTAATTTTATTTCTTCTAAACTTTTTCCGTGTATAGTAAAAATTCCTTTTACTCCACATATTAATATTTCTTTTATAGCTTCTATGTCTTCTTTAGAGCCTATTTCATCACAAGCTATTACCTCTGGTGCCATAGAACGAAGTAACATCTTCATACCAATTGTTTTACTAACATTTTCAATTACATCTGTTCTAATTCCAACATCATTTTGTGGTATTCCCTGGTACATAGCAGCAATCTCTCCTCTTTCATCTACAATACCACAAGTTTTTCCTCTAAAACCAATTTCTTTTATACCATTACTTATATTTCTAATTAAATCTCTAAGAATTGTTGTTTTGCCTTTACCTGGTTCTGATACTATTAATGTATTATTTATAGAATTATTTTTTATATCAATAACCTTGTCCAAGATTTTTAAACTACAACCTATTACTTCTCTTGCTATTCTAAAATTTAAACTAGATATATATTTTACATTTATTATTTTTCCATTTTCAATAACACAATTTCCAGTAATACCAACTCTATGTCCACCTTTTATTGTTATAAAACCTTCACACATCTGGTTTTTATATGCATATATAGAATTATTACAAAGTTTTTCTAATATATAAATAATTTCTTTTTCACTAACATTATATTCAATTACAATTTCACAACTTCTAAATTTTAATATTATTGGTCTATTACTTCTTATTCTTATTTCTTGTAATTCCAATAATAAATTATTATTAAAATTAGTATTATTATTAGAATAAAAATAAGAACAAGAATTATTAACAGAATTAGAAATAGAATTATTTATCAAATTAGCAATATTATTAGGTAGATAATTAAAAATCTCAGTAAAATCTTTCATACACTCTCCTTTTGAGACAAATGGGGACACCCTTTTTTTGTCTCACTTTAAAAAGGCATACATTATTATATGCCTTTTTAGTTTCATATATGAATAAATTACAATTTTTTAATTTCATCTATAGATAACCCTGTTATTTTTGAGATATAATCTAAAGACATATTATCTTGTTTTAATTTTTTCGCAATTTCTTTTTCTTTGTTTATTTCACCTAATTTTTGACCTTGTTCTAGTCCTTCGTTATATCCGTCGGTTTTAGTGGTATTCATTTCTAATATGTATTTTTCTTTCCAGTCAGCTATTCTTTGCATCTTTGGGTCATTACTTATTTCTTCTAGCTTTTCTTTAGCTTTCTTTACTCCTTCATTATTTTCCATAATTTTTACCACCTCTTTCGATTTCTGGTATTTCTATTAAATTATAACTTTTTAATTTCTTCTATAGATAACCCTGTTGTTTTAGAAATTATTTCTAAACTTACATTTTCTTGTTTTAATTTTTTCGCAATTTCTTT
>CALXEY010000070.1 GCA_944387455.1 uncultured Clostridia bacterium | reverse complement strand
GCATAACCTTTTAACATATAATCTTTTAAAACTTTATTTGCCCATCGTCTAAAGATTACACCATTTTTTGATTTTACTCTGTAACCAACACTTAATATCACATCTAGATTATAATATTCTATATTCCTTGTTACTTCTCTTTTGCCTTCTTTTTGAACTGTCGCAAAATTTGCGACAGTTGGAATTCCTTCTAATTCCTCTTTTAAAGCATTATTAATATGTTTACCTATTGTTTTTATGTCTCTTCCAAATAATTCTGCTAACTGTTGTCTATTTAGCCATACAGTATCATCTTTTAAATTTACTTCTAACTTTACCCCTTGATTTTCAAATAAAATAATTTCGTTCTTTTTTTCTTCCATAATACAACACTCCTTCTTTTTTTTATTTAATAATTTAATTTAACCGTTTCGAACTCGTTGTCTGCATTTTACCATTTATTTAATATTTTGTCAACAGTTTTATTTACTTTTTTATAAATTTTTCTGTAGAAATAAAAAGGAGCTAATTAGATAAAACATTTATCTAATTTAGCCCCCTATTCTTTATTTTTTCTTTAATTATTCTTCGTCTTCGTCGTCTTCTTTACTTGGTAAATCTTCACCTAAACTTTGTTCAAAAGCCTTAGCAAAATTATCTCTTACTTTTGCTTCTATTTCATCTAAAACTTCTGGGTTTTCTTTTAAATATTTTTTAACATTTTCTCTACCTTGACCAATTCTTTCACCATTATAACTAAACCACGAACCTGCTTTTTCAACTATATCTAAGTTTACAGCCATATCTAAAATATTTCCTTCTTTAGAAATACCTTGTCCATAAACCACATCAAATTCTGCCTCTCTAAATGGTGGTGCAACTTTATTTTTAACAACTTTAACACGTACTCTATTTCCTTTTATTTCTCCGTCTTGTTTAATATTTTCTATTTTTCTAATATCCATTCTAACAGAAGCATAGAATTTTAAAGCACGTCCACCTGTTGTTGTTTCTGGGTTCCCAAACATAACTCCTATTTTTTCTCTTAATTGGTTTATAAATATTAAAACTGTTTTAGATTTATTAATAGCTCCTGCAAGTTTTCTTAATGCTTGTGACATAAGTCTTGCTTGAAGTCCCATGTGAGAGTCTCCCATATCTCCATCTATTTCAGCTTTTGGAACTAAAGCTGCAACAGAGTCTACTACTACTACATCTAAAGCTCCACTTCTAATTAAACTTTCTGTAATTTCTAATGCTTGTTCTCCTGTATCTGGTTGTGAAACTATTAAATTATCAATATCTACACCTAACTTTTTAGCATAAACTGGGTCTAATGCGTGTTCTGCATCAATAAAAGCTGCTTCTCCTCCCATTTTTTGTGCTTCTGCAATTATATGCAAAGCTAAAGTTGTTTTACCAGAAGATTCTGGACCATATACTTCTATAATTCTACCTCTAGGAACTCCTCCTATACCTAAAGCTATATCTAAGCTTAAAGCTCCTGTTGGTATTGCTTCTATTTCCATAGCTTTAAAATCTCCAAGTTTCATTACTGAACCTTTTCCAAATTGTTTTTCTATTTGGCTCATTGCCACTTCTAATGCTTTTTTCTTTTCTGTATTTTCTCCCATTATTTTTTCCTCCTTAAATTTGAACTTTTGTTTGATATTGTTATTATATACCAAAAACTTGTTTTGTCAATACCTTTTTTAAAAAATTTTTACTTTTATTTATACCAGCCTTCAATTCCATAAAATTGATTAAACCAATTTGGTGTTATATCTCCTACTAAACCTGAATTGTAAGCAATTGTATATTTATTGTTATATAAACTTATATATGGCATATCAGTTTTATAAATCTCGGCTAATCTTTTGTAATCTTCTTTTAATATATTTTCATCTGTTGTATTTTTAGTTTCATTTAATAAATTATTAACTTCTTCATTTGAATAGTTTGCAATATTATTACTTCCAAAAAAAGTATCTAAATTAGGACTTGGTGATAGTGTCATCGAACATAAAGCAATATCAAAATTTCTAGTATTTATAGAATTATTATATTGTTCATCAGAAGCCTGAACAATATTAATAATTATTCCTTGTGCCCCTAATTGGTTTTTTATATTTTCAGCAACCGCAACTTTATTTGTGTCACTTGCTCTTACTAGTAAATTTAATTCTAGCCTTATTGTCTTTCTATTTTCTGTTTTCTGCCAAGAGCCTCTTCTTAAAGTCCAACCTGCATCTGTTAATTCTTTTTTTGCTTGTTCTACATTATAGCCACTGCTTGCATCTTGTTCTTGGTATAACCAATTGCCATAATCAAGCGGAAAACTACTTGTAAGACATTTGCCCCCTAAAGAATTAGAATTAATATTTTCTTTATCTATGGAATATGAAATTGCTTTTCTTACTTCTTGCCTACTAACTAAATTATTTCCAAAGTTAAATGCTAAAAATGTATGTTCCCTTCCTTTTACTTCCTTTGGAGTATAACCAATTGTTCCTATATATTCTTGTATTCTATCATTATCTGTTGCAATTAAATCAATTCCTCCAACTTTAAAACTGTTGTATAATTCTCCTATTGAAGAATATAGATTAACAGTAATTGTTTCTATTATACTGTCCTTATCTTTATTCCAATAACTTGTATTTTTAGATAATGTTATATAAGAACTTTGAACATCTGTTATTTTAAACATACCTGTCCCTACTGGAGAACTATTTTTAGCTGATGTTGTAAAATCTTCATTTTCATAATAGCTACTAGATAGTATAGGAAATGTTAGATTATATTCGAAAAATGGAATATCACTATCTAAATTTATTCTTAATGTATAATCATCTATAATATCCACTCCTGTTACATTTTGAACATTTGCAGAATAAATTGTACTTGTATCTTTTAGTCTATCAATTGTAAATTTTACATCTTCTGCTGTAAAAACTTGACCGTCAGACCACCTAACATTTTCTCTTAATTTAATTAGATATGAATTACCACTTTCTTTCGCCCACTCAGTCGCAAGGCAAGGCGTTGCTTTATAATCTGAACTTAAATCGACTAATGGTTCATAAATTAATTTTGTAATGCTTTGTACATTTTTATTATTACTTAGAATTGGGTTTATAGTATCTAACCCTGCTATACCAAGTTTTATTTCTTTTACTCTATCATCTTGATTGCTTGCTGTATATTCTTCCTCTTGTTTTTTTACTTCTTCATCTTGTCTTATTATATATAGAGCAAAAACTAAAATAAGTATTATAAATATAATAAATACATATTTGATCCAATTTGATTTCATAATTCACCTCATACAAGTAATATAATACATTAATTTTTAAAAAATTTCAAGCAATATTGAAATTTCGAAAAATATTTTTTCTTTTTCAATTCACCTGTTTTTTTCTTCTAATTTTCGCTCACACAAAAACAGACTGTTATCTACAGCCTGTTAATTTTTTATTTTTAAGTTCTTGACTCTACAATTAGTTTTATGCCAGTTCTATCTTCTCCTTCAACTTCAACTTCTGCAAATGCTGGTATACAAACTAAATCAACTCCTGAAGGTGCTACAAAACCTCTCGCTATTGCTACAGCCTTTACTGCTTGATTTAATGCTCCTGCTCCAATTGCTTGCATCTCTGCTTTGTTTGATTCTTTTACCAAACCAGCTATTGCTCCTGCTACTGAGTTTGGGTTTGATTTTGATGAAATTTTTAAAACTTCCATTTCCTTTGCCTCCTATAATTTTATTTTTGTTGTTGCAACTTTTACATTTTGTATTTTACAATATTTGGAAATAAATGTAAATAGTTTTCTGGGAATTTTTGGAAGTTTTCATCGCAATAAATGACATTATTCGACAAAACATAATTACATATTTATTCTTTTTACTTCTTTTACCTTATTTGTACTATTATCTACATCAAATATAACTCCATTTAATATACAATCTCCTTCAGCAATTTTATATCTTTCAGGAAGAGTTGTTTCAAATCTTTTTAAAGATGCTTTTATATCCATACCAATAACAGAATTTTTTGGACCTGTCATACCTATATCTGTAATATAACCTGTACCTTTTTCTAATATCTTTTCATCTGCTGTTTGTACGTGTGTATGTGTTCCAAAAATTGCTGTTACTTTTCCGTCTAAATAATAACCAAGTGCAATTTTTTCAGCTGTTGCTTCTGCGTGAAAATCTATTATTATAATATCTGTTTTATCTTTTAATTTTTCTACTAAATCTTTTGCAACTAAAAATGGGTTTTCTGATAATACATTTACATCTACTCTACCAATTAAATTTATAACTGCTATTTTTTTACCTAGACTTTCGTAAATACCATATCCTTTTCCTGGCACTCCTTCACAATAATTTGCAGGTCTTATAATTTTAGAATTATTTATAAATTTAAAAATATCTTTTTTACCCCAAGTATGATTTCCCATAGTAATTACATCTACTTTTTCTTCTATAATATCTTTAAAATTCTTTTCTGTAATTCCCATACCTTCTCCTGCATTTTCACCATTTACAATCACAAAATTAATTTTTTCTTCTTCTATTATTTTATTTAATTCTTGTTTTAATTTTCTAACCCCTGAGTTTCCTACTAAATCTCCTATTGCTAATATTTTCACTATAATTCCCTCTTTCTTATTTTTTTCACACTATCTATAATACTACAAATTTAGGAAAAAATCAAATTTAACAAAATATATTTTCCACCAAAAAAGAGAGGTTTCCCTCTCTTTCCTATTTTGCATAATCAACTATTCTTGTTTCTCTAATAACATTTACTTTAATTTGTCCTGGATAATCCATTTCAGATTCTATTCTTTTTGCAACATCTCTTGCTAAAATTGTCATTTGATCATCAGATATTTTATCTGGTTTAACAACAATTCTAATTTCACGACCAGCTTGTATTGCAAATGATTTTTCAACTCCGTCAAATGAGTCTGCAATTTCCTCTAAGTTTTGTAACCTCTTAATGTAAGCTTCTAGAGTTTCTCTTCTAGCTCCTGGTCTTGAAGCTGATATTGCATCTGCTGCTTGTACTAAAACTGCTTCTAATGTTTGTGGTTCAACATCACCGTGGTGTGCTTCAACCGCATTTATAACAAGTGGGTTTTCTTTATATTTCTTTAGAATTTCTACACCTATTTCTACGTGTGTTCCTTCCATATCGTGGTCTAAAGCTTTTCCAATATCGTGTAATAACCCAGCTCTTCTTGCAAGTTTAGTATCTAAGCCTAATTCATCTGCCATTATTCTTGCTAAATTAGATACTTCAATTGAGTGATTTAATACATTTTGACCATAAGAAGTTCTATATTTTAATTTTCCAATTAATTTTACTATGTCTGGGTGAAGTCCTATAACGCCTGTTTCTAAAACTGCTCTTTCTCCTTCTTCTTTAATAGTGTTTTCAACTTCTTCTTTGGCTTTTTCAACCATTTCTTCGATTTTTGCTGGATGTATTCTTCCGTCATCAATCAATTTCTCTAATGCAATTTTTGCAACTTCTCTTCTTAATGGATCAAACCCTGATAATACCACTGCTTCTGGTGTATCATCAATTATCAAATCAATTCCTGTTAATGTTTCTAATGCTTTTATGTTTCTACCTTCTCTACCTATAATTCTTCCTTTCATTTCATCATTTGGAAGTGCTACAATTGATACTGTAGTTTCTTGAGAATGGTCTGCAGCACATTTTTGTATTGCATAAGAAAGCATTTCTTTTGCATCTTTTGTTATTGTCTCCTTTGCTTTTTGGTCTTGCTCTCTTATTAATGCTGCTTTTTCTGCGACTAATTCTTTTTCCATTTCAGATAATAATCTTTGTTTCGCCTCTTCTTTACTTAATGCTGCAATTTTTTGTAATTCAACCATTTCTTGGTCATGTAATTTTTCTAGTTCTTCTTTTTGTTTTTCGATATCTTGTAATTCTCTTTCTAAGTCTTGTTCTCTTTTTTCAAAATTATCTGAACGTTTTTCTAGATTTTCTTCTTTTTGAATTAATCTTGCTTCTTGTTTTTGTATCTCGCCTCTTCTTTCTTTAATCTCTTGGTCTAATTCTTTACGACTAGCCATTATTTCTTCTTTAGCTTTAAAAATTTCTTCTTTTTTCAAATTTTCTGCTTCTATTTTTGCTAAATCAACTAATCTTTTTGCTTCACTTTCTGCACCTTGTATTTTAGACTCTGCAACTTTTTTTCTGTACACCATACCAATTGGTATACCTATTGCAAGTGAGATTAAGACAGAAGCGATTACGATTACGATTGTCATAATCAATACACCTCTTTCTTATTTAATTTTCAATGTTCGAATAAAATATATGTATAATTTTTATTTTAAATATATTTTTTCCTACATATTATATTTTAACTTTAAACGCTTAAACTGTCAAGTAATTTTAAGATTAAATTTTTCTTAATTAGTAAAAACAAAAAGACCCCCTCTATATAAGAGGGGAAAGAAATATTTTCTTTTTAAGATTGGAATTAACGATTAAGTAAGCATCTCATCCTTTTTGCAAATTCTTTGCTAGGTCCTTCTGGTTTTGTAGGCTTTTCTAAAGATGCAAGATGTTTTCTATATGCATTTTCGACGACTTCCCGAGGTACTAAGTATTTCACTTTAGAGAAATTCTTTTTTCTACCAGTAAGAAGTTCTCCGTCTTCTGCTAGAATTTCATTTCTATCAAAAAATCTAAATGCCACAACTCCTTCTGGCAAATCAAGAGAATCTTCATCCCTTTCTCTAACTTCTATAACCTTACTTCTTAGCGGATTTAAAAATGTTAATATAACATAGTGCTTAAGCATTTTTACTCCAATCTCTTTTGTTACTATAATTCTATAGTAACAATTCCAAATGGTACTTTTGTACCAACTTGCAAACAATTTTATCATAAAAATATTATAACTTCAATAGCTAAATGCGAAAAAAGGGACGGAGCTTTTTTGTCGCATTTTTACATTTTTTACCAAAATGAGAATTTTTAGCCCCGTCCCCAATTGTCGCATTATTTAACAACTTCTACTTCTAAGTCTAGTTTTTCTCCGTTTATATTTGTTGTTACATAATTATCTCTTTCTTCGTGATATACTATTTTATTTGCTAATGTATCGTGTTTTATTAGTTCTTCATTTTTTCTTATTACTTCTTCTAATTCTTCTGTTCCTGCTACATATAGATTTATTCTATCTAATACTTCAAAACCGTTTTCTTTTCTCATATTTTGTACTTTAGATAATACTTCTCTTACATATCCTTCTTCTTTTAATTCTTTAGTTATTGTTGTATCTAATACAACTCCAAGTTCTCCTTCACCTGCAAACGCAAAACCGTCTTTTCCTTGCATTGTTACTAATAAATTTTCTTGATTTAGTCCGATTTCTGTGTCATCTATTACTATATATTCTGTTCCACCATTTTTTACTTTATTTGCTAA
>CALXEY010000069.1 GCA_944387455.1 uncultured Clostridia bacterium | reverse complement strand
AAAAATTTGACAAAATAAAAGACCTATATTTCAAGGTTTTAAGTCTAATTAAAATATAAAAAATACCAAACTGGGGAAATATTTAGATGATTTATATGTAAATTATTTAGATAATGGAATACCATATAGGGTAAAATTAATAGAAAAATAGTAATTGACTAAACCCAATATATAATATATAATTTTAAAAGAGATAATTTAAATAATTATCTCTTTTAAATATAATAAAAAATGTAACAATAAAAGAGGAAGAAAATGGTAAAATTAAAAGAAATAGGAAGAATTATATTAATATTTATATTAATTATGATAGCAATATGTTTTTGTTTTAGTTTATATAAATTAGTAAGCGGAGACATAATTTTTAGCCAATTACCTAGTGAAACAGCTTTATATTTCTTATATACTATAGGTTATGGTGCTTTAGAAGGAGATTCAGTAATACAAAATATACTTGCAATGATAGGAATAGTATCACTTGCCTTGATGACAACTTTTTTAACAATAAACTTATTTTGGAGGCTTGATGATGTTAAATTAAATAAAAATATTACATATAATAAAGATTATTTAATGATGAAATTCGAAAATAAAGGAAAAACAATATGTGATATGAAAGTCGCTTTTTCATTATATGATGAACTAAAATACGAAAATATAGGAGAAGCAAAAGAATATTATATGCCTATGCTTGTTAAAGATTCTGTATGGAAATTAAGATTAGACTTAAACGAGACTTTTTGGTATAAAACAGTATATAACTTACTTACATCTAATAGTAAAAAGCTTTACTGTATATTCTCTTTTGTAGATACAAAAACAGGGCAAAACAGTATTAAAGTAGAAGAAATAACAAAAGAAAATATAAAATTATCAGATAAAGTGTTAGATTACAAAGAATTTACTAAACCTATTGTGTATCCTTATAAGAAATTACTTCCTGTTGAAAATGGCGGAAAGTTACAAGCAAAAGAAGTAGAAAACGGTATACAAATGAACTATTCTTTTGATGAAAAAGCTAATGAAAATAGTTTTGTTATGTTATATTATAATTTACACGAACCTAATTTAAATTTAGAAAAATATAATAAGCAAAAAACATATTTGGAATTTGATGTATCATCAGAAAATAGAGTTAATCTAAAGTTTGAGATAAAAACAAACACTGATATTTTAACAGAAAGTATTGTTATTAATAATGAAGCAAAAACAGTAAGAATTAATTTACAAAATTTCGATAAAAACTTAGAAAATGTAAGAGAAATTTGTTATACTATTTTTTATAGAGATGATAACAAAAATGGAACATTAAATATTAGTAATTTAAAAATAATAACTTAAAGGAGATGATTAAATGTTAGAATTTGATGAAAATGAAAAATTATTAAATTCTATTGAAGAAAAGATACAGAATTTAGGTGAGTCTCTTTGACATACCTAAATTAGAAGAAGAATTAAGTAATTTAGAAAAAGAAACTTTAAAAGAAGATTTTTGGAAAGATAGCAAAAATTCTAGTAAAGTATTATCTAAAATCAAAAGTTTAAAAGCAAAATGTAGTGATTTTAAAGATGTAGAAAGTGAAATATCTAATTTAAAAGAAATGACTGAACTTGTTAAATTAGAACCAGATGAAGAGTTAGAAAAAGATATTGTAAAAAACACAAAAACACTAGAAAAAAAGGTAGAAAAATTAGAAATATCAACACTTTTATCTGGTAAATATGATTTAAATAATGCAATTTTAACAATACACCCAGGAGCAGGTGGAACAGAATCACAAGACTGGGCTGAAATGCTTTATAGAATGTATACTAGGTGGGCTAATAAGAATAGTTACGAATTAAAAGAATTAGATTATTTGGAAGGTGAAGAGGCAGGTCTTAAAAGTGTAACTTTTGAAATAATTGGTGAAAATGCTTATGGTTATTTAAAATCAGAAAAAGGTGTACATAGATTAGTTAGAATTTCACCATTTGATAGTGGTGGAAGAAGACATACATCTTTTGCGTCTGTAGATGTACTTCCTGAAATAACAGATGATATAGAAATTGAAATAAACCCAGATGATTTAAGAATAGATACATATAGAGCATCTGGTGCAGGAGGGCAACATATTAATAAAACCTCATCTGCTGTAAGAATTACACATTTACCAACAAATATTGTTGTACAATGTCAATCTGAACGTTCTCAGATACAAAATAGAGAAACTGCAATGAAAATGTTAAAATCAAAATTATTTGATTTAAAAGAAAAAGAACATAAAGAAAAAATAGAAGATATACAAGGAGAACAAAAAGATATTGCTTGGCGGAAGCCAAATACGCTCATATGTATTTTGCCCATATACTATGGTAAAAGACCATAGAACAAATTACGAAGTAGGAAATGTAGAAGCAGTAATGGACGGCGAAATAGATGATTTTATAGAAGCTTATTTAAAATATAATATCAAAAATAAAGAAGAATAAATAAATTTTGGAGATAGAAAATAAAATGTCTATCTCTTTTTATTGTGTTAGAACATATAATATATAAAGGCTATGTTTTAATAAAGCAAAGTCTATTTCTATAAAATGAGGTGGCAATAAATGAATAACATAATAGTTTTAAAATTTGGTGGAAGTTCTATTTCTGATAATAAAAAATTAGAATTAGTTGCAAGAAGAATTACCAAAATATATGATAGTGGTAAAAAGATAGTAGTCGTGTTATCTGCACAAGGTAAGACAACAGATAAATTAATAAAAGAAGCAAAAGAATTATCTAATAATATACCAAATAGAGAATTAGATGCACTTCTTAGTTGTGGCGAACAAATGTCAACTGCAAAACTTAGTATTTTATTAAATTTCTATGGTTATCCTGCAATCTCTTTAACAGGTTGGCAAGCGGGAATTTTAACAGATAAAAATTCTCAAAATGCTAATATATTAAAAATAAATACATCTAGAATTCTAAAAGAATTAAATAATGAAAAAATAGTTGTAGTAACAGGTTTTCAAGGTATAAATGAAAACTTAGATATTACAACTTTAGGAAGAGGAGGCTCTGATACTACAGCAGTAGCAATAGCGTCAGCACTTAATTGTGATAATTGTTATATTTTTTCAGATGTAGACGGAGTATATACAGCAGATCCTAATAAGATTACTAATACTAAAAAACTAGAAAATATCTCATATAAAGAAATGCAAGAACTATCAAATGAAGGAGCAAAAGTACTTCATAATAGATGTGTACAAATAGGAGAAAAGTTTAATATACCAATAATTACAAAATCTACTTTTAATGAAGAAAAAGGAACTGTTATATCTAATAAAATAGAAGACAATTCTGTAAAAAGTATAATAAAAAAAGATGTTTCTAAAGTTTCAATCATAGGTAATGGAATAATTAGAAATTACTCTTTAATTGGAAAAATAATTGAATATTTAAAAGATAAAAATTTTGATATCTTAAAATTAGAAATAACAGAAATGAAAATATCAATTATATTCAAAAATATTATAGAAGATGAAAGTTTACAAGAAATTCACAAATTAATATTTTGAAACTGTTCTAAATAAGACAAACCCAGAATATATATAATTTAGTAGGTTATATATTATACAAGGAGGGTTTTAATTATGACAGTTGATGAAAGAAAAGTAATTAATAATACAAGTGTAATTCAAAATCTAATTTTAGAAAACAGAGGAAAACTTAGTGTTTCTGGAGTACTAGATGTACTAAGCTTTGATGACCAAGTAGTTATAATAGAAACAGAACTAGGGCTTTTAACAATAAAAGGTGATAGTTTAAGAATAAATAAATTAAGTATTGATACTTCTGAAGTAATTGTAGAAGGTGATATTAGTTCTATGAATTATAGTGACAATAAATCTTCTGATAAGACAAAATCAGGCAGTTTTATTAGTAAAATCTTTAAATAATATTTTAGGAGTAATTGATAATGGTTGTAAATCAAGCTTATTTATTTTTTATTTTTATTGTTAATGGCATATTAATTGGTATTATTTTTGATTTTTTTAGAATACTTAGGAAATCATTTAATACCAAAGATTTTGTAACATATATAGAAGATATATTATTTTGGATATTAACAGGTTTTTCTATTTTATATTTTATTTTTGTATTTAATAATGGTGAAATTCGTTTTTTTATGTTTGTTGCAATTGGAATAGGTGTTATTCTTTATATGAAAATATTTAGTAGTGTTTTTATTAAAATAAATGTAAATATAATTAATTTCCTAAAAAAGGTATTTATGACTATAATAATTGTTCCTATTAGATTTATTAAAAAAATATTTTTTAAACCAATTTCGTTTATTTTTATAAATATTCGCAACTTATATAGAAAAAATTACAAAAAAATCGAAAATAATGTAAAAAATTAAAAATATTAGAAGGAATTTTATATAAAATGTAGAATAATATTATTATAGCGTCCATTAGGATATTATTACATTAGAATTGGAGAGATTAACTTATGAAAAAGATTTATAAAAAAGTAATTATATTTGCTATAGCTGGTTATACTTTATTTACTTTATATAATCAACAAATTACTTTAAATCAATATAGTAAACAATCAGAAGAATTAAACGAAAAAATTGCTGAAGAAATTAAGGTTAATGAAGATTTAAACAAGCAAAAAGACAACGTTAACTCTTTAGAGTTTATAGAACAAACAGCAAGGGAAAAATTAGATATGTATTACCCAAATGAAAGGGTTTATATAGATGAAGGGATGTAAAAAAATAAACATCTCTTATTTTCTTTTAAAAAACTCTTCCAAAATTTGAAAAAGTGTGTTATAATATATATTGTATTTAGAATTTGTTTTGTTCGTTTCAAATTTCCCTTTTTGAAAATTTAACAATTAAAAATACTAATATAAAAAATATAATTAATTTTAAAGGAGGTTATTTGTGTTGAATTTAGAAGAAATGACTTTAATACAGCTAAAAAAATTAGCTAAAGAACACAATATTAAAAATATTTCAAAATTAAAAAAAGATGAATTAGTTGCTATGCTAACTCAAATTTTAAAAGAAACAGAAGAAAATGAGGTTAAAGAAGAAGAGGAAAAGGTACAACAAGAAGATACAACACCAGTTGTAGAAAAAGAACCAGTTGAAAGACGTTATGACGAAAATGGAGAGCCTATTATTGATTATAAGCTAACAAATGAGGGAGATGAAATCGTAGAAGGTATATTAGATATATTACCTGACGGATACGGCTTTTTAAGAGGTGATAATTTCTTATCTAGTGAAAAAGATGTTTATATCTCTATGGTTCAAATTAGAAGGTTTAAATTAGATACTGGAGATATTGTAAAAGGTATTTCTAGATTTAAAGAAGGTGAAAAATTTCCGTCTTTAATATTTGTTGGAGAAGTTAATGGTGAACACCCAGAAAAAGCAATGAAAAGAAAAAGATTTGATGAGCTAACACCTATATTCCCAAATGAGAAATTAAAATTAGAAACAGTTCCTAATGATTATGCAACTAGAATTATTGACTTAATGTGTCCTATAGGAAAGGGACAAAGAGGTATGATTGTTGCTCCACCGAAAGTTGGTAAAACTACTTTATTAAAGAAAGTTGCTAACGCAATTAGTACAAACAACCCTGAAGTTGAACTAATAGTTCTTCTTATTGATGAAAGACCAGAAGAAGTAACTGATATGAAACGTTCTATAAAAGGACAAGTTATTCACTCAACTTTTGATGAATTACCAGATCATCACGTTAAAGTTGCTGAAATGGTAATTGCAAGGGCTAAAAGATTAGTTGAACAAGGAAGAGATGTTGTTATATTATTAGATAGTATTACAAGATTAACAAGAGCATATAACTTAGTAATTCCTTCATCTGGAAGAACTTTATCTGGTGGTATTGACCCTGCAGCTCTTCACAAACCTAAAAAATTCTTTGGTGCAGCAAGAAATATTGAATTTGGTGGAAGTTTAACTATTTTAGCAACTGCATTAATTGACACAGGTAGTAGAATGGACGATGTTATATTTGAGGAATTTAAAGGTACTGGTAATATGGAAGTTCACTTAGATAGAAAATTATCTGAAAGACGTATCTTCCCAGCTATTGATATTAATAAATCTGGAACAAGAAGAGAAGATTTACTTCTTACTCCAAAAGAGAAAGATACTGTATTTGCATTAAGAAAAGCTATGAACAGTATGCCTGTTGCAGATGTTACTGAGGAAGTTATTAGCCAAATGACTCAAACTAGAAATAATAAAGAATTTGTTGACAGAATGGATAATTATTTAAGAAGATTTAAATAAAATATTAAACCAAGGTTAATTGCCTTGGTTTGTTTAAAAATTTAATGTTTTAAGGAGGTAGTTTTACGTGGGTGAAGAAAATGAGAAAGTTGAATTTAAAACATCAACGGCAGAATTACAATCAGCATTAGATTCAATAGTTGCAATATTAAATAAACATCAAAAAGGCACTTTATATTTTGGTGTAAAAAATAATGGTAAACCTATTGGGCAGATAATAGGAAAAAATACATTAAGAGATATTTCAAGAGCAATAACAGACCATATAGAACCTAAGATATTTCCAATAGTAGAAAAAGTAATATTAGACGGAAAAGATTGCATTGAAGTTAAATTTGCAGGTAATGATATTCCATATTTTGCAAACGGTAGGGCTTTCATTAGAGTTTCTGACGAAGATAAGAAAATTTCTCAAAATGAATTAAGAAAAATGATTATAGAAACGGAAAGAAGAAATAACAAGTGGGAAGAAAAATCAAGTAATATTACTATTGATGATATTGATGAAGAGACGTTAAAAAAGTTTGTAGAAAAAGGGAATAAAAAAGGAAGAATTAATTATGAATATACTAATAAAGAAGATATATTAAAAAGATTAAATTTAATAGACCAAAATGGTAAAATTAAAAATGCAGGAAATATTTTGTTTGGAAAATCTCCTAATGTAGAACTACGTTGTGCAATATTTGCAACAGAAGAAAAGACAACTTTTTTAGATATGCAAGATTATAGCGGAAATATATTTAAGCTTATAGATGTAGGAGAACAATATATAAGCAAAAATATAAGGTGGAGTGCAAATTTTAACACAGGAAGTTTTGCAAGAGAAGATGTACCAGAAATTCCTATGACTGCTATTAGAGAGGCACTTTGTAATGCTTTTGGTCATAGAGCTTGGGAAGAACCTTATAGTGTTAATATTGCTATTTACAGTAATAGAATAGAAATTGATAACCCAGGACATTTTACTGAAGAAGCAACACCAGATGATTATATAAATAAACAAGAACCTTCAAGACCAAGAAACCCTTTAGTTGTAAAAACACTTTATCTATCAGGAGAAATTGAGACTTGGGGAACAGGTCTTAGAAAAATTTACAATGTTTGTAAAAATGAAGACTTAAAAGTGGAATTTGAAGATAGAAAATTAGCATTTTTTGTTGTATTCTATAGAAAGAATTTAAAAGAATTAATAGAAAATACTGAGAAAAATCTAAATGGAAATGAGAAAGTTGACGATAAAGTTGACGATAAAGTTGACGATAAAGTTGACGATAAAATTAATCTTACTTCAAATCAAAGAAAAATTATTGATTTAATTATTAAAAACCCATATATATTAAGAGAAGAAATTTCCCAAAAAATAGGAATATCAATTACTTCTGTATCAAATAATTTAAACAAACTAGCTAAAAAAGATATTATTAAGAGAGTAGGTTCTAATAAAAATGGTTATTGGCAAATTTTAAAGAAATAATAAAGTTTTTTATTAGA
>CALXEY010000068.1 GCA_944387455.1 uncultured Clostridia bacterium | reverse complement strand
ATTCATTTGAATATTTAGACATAAAATGAACCCTCCTTATTAAACTTTTTTGTCTAATAATTTGGGTTCACTTCATTTTATAATAAAGCTCTTTTTTCTTTTAATCTTTTATTCTAAATATAAATTTAACAAAACCTCTTAAAAACTTAGGTACTTTTTTTACTACAATAGTCATATGTATCCCTCCTCTTTAATTTTAACAAGCAAGCCACATAAGCCCAACGCAAACCACGCATAAACCTATTATAAATAACCAACCACTAATTGGGAGCAACAAAACAAGTAATATTCCAAGCCCTAACCCTATTAAACATACTGCTAAAGTCTTTTTTAAAAAACACCTCATAGTTTTATTCCTCCCTTTTTTCTATATTTTATGTAATATATTTTTATTTGTTACTATTCTAATTTATTTGACGAATTTTGTTTTTTCTTATAAAATAGTAAAAAACAAAATATTAGAAGGTGATTAATTTGAAAAAATCAGATGCACAAACAATTGTAGATTTATTAAAAAAAGCATATCCAGAAGCTAGTTGTAGTTTAGATTTTGAGACACCAATGCAAGCTGTTGTTTCTGTTATTCTTTCTGCACAGTGTACTGACGAAAGAGTTAACAAAACGACTCCCAAACTTTTTAAAATCTGTAAAACACCAAAAGATTTTGCTGATATTGATATTAATAAATTAGAAGAACTTATACACCCTTGTGGCTTTTATAAAAACAAGGCTAAAAATATAAAATTATGTAGTAGACAAATTTTAGAAAATTTCAATGGTGAAGTTCCAAATAATATGGAAGATTTAATGAGCCTTGCAGGTGTTGGAAGGAAAACTGCAAATGTTGTTTTACTTGAAGTATTTGGTATAGCAAATGGAATAGCAGTTGATACTCACGCAAAAAGAATTTCTAACCTTATGGGCTTATCTAATAAAAAAGAACCCGAAAAAATTGAACAAGATTTAATTAAATTTTTCCCAAAAGATACTCTAAAGGATATTAATCATTTACTTGTTTTTCACGGCAGAAACACTTGTATTGCAAGAAGACCTAAATGTGATATTTGTCCTGTAAATAACTTTTGTAAATATTATAAAAGATTAAAAGTAAAAACTTAAAATATAAAAAATAAAACTCCTAAAATTATCTAAGAGTTTTATTTTTTTATCTTACTCGATTGCTTTTTTTAACATCCATTGGCAATTTTTGTTTGTTGTTTCTGCACTATTCCACATATGGATATTTGTTCCGTTTGCTGTTTGCCCACTATCTACGTGTATATAACTTCCTAGTATTGATTGTATTGCATAATATCCATTTTTATAATCTATTATCTTCCATATTTGTGATGTTGTTCCATTTGATTCATATATTTGTAAATTTGCTCCATCTGCTGTTGAACCATTTTGTACATCTAACGATTTTCCTGAGTTTACATTTATTATTGAATATGTCCCTGCTTTTCCTGATTTGCTTATCCTAAATTTTTGTGCTTGTGAATAATTCATATCATATAATTGTACATTTGCTCCATTTGTTGTTTCTCCATTTGCTACGTCCATTACTTTATTTGTTGGTGATAATGCTGTATATAACATATATACTCCTTCTTCTATTTCTCCTGTATATTCTTCGTCTTCTTGCCATATAAGTATTGGCGTCGTTCCTCCTTTTTTCCAATTTGTTGTTCCTAATGTGTTTACAAAACTATCACTTATCATTTCTGAATATTCTTTAAATGATACATTAGTTTTTTCACCAACATCATATCCTATTACTTTAGCATCTTTTCCAGTCTGTGTATATGAATTATATATTTTTCCATTTTCTACACAGTATCCAACAACTCCTCCTAAATTAAAATCCACTTGTTGAATATTATATGATGTTACATTACCAGTATTATAACAATTACGAATTATTCCAAAACTACCACCTACTACTCCTCCTGCGTGAGTATTTCCTCTCACAGCTGCATCTTTATTATAACTATCTTCTAATGTTGAGTTATTACTTAATAAACCAACAACTCCTCCAAAATCAAAATCTCCTGTACCATCTGTCCCTATAAATGTTCCTGTTCCCAAAACATTTCCATAATTTGCACATAATTTTACTATTACATTTCCATCTCCAGCATGACCTACTATTCCTCCTACAATGCTTTTTCCTTCTACAAATCCATAATTTGCACATTTTGTGATTACAGTTTCTAAGTTTTCTGTAGTATTAGTATAAGCCCAGCCCACTATTCCGCCTACACATTTACGTGTTGGAGTTTCTATTTTAGCATAATTAACACAACTTTCTACTGTTCCTCCATTATTACTAGAACCTACTACTCCTCCAGCATTTGATCCATTTTCACTTTCTCTTGCAATAATAGTTCCATTATTTACACAATTTCTTACCACTCCTGTTTTAGTCCAATTATCTGCTGTTATTCCTCCTACTGTATTATCTCTTTCATTTATAACTTCAGCATTATTAGTACAATTTTCTACTAAACCTTTATTATTATTTACTATTCCTGCTACATTTCCTCCTCTTGATAAAATCTTAGCATTATTAGTACAATTTGTAATTTCTCCAGTTTCATTATTTACTCCTGCTATTCCGCCTATACCATTAGAATCACTTTCTACTTCCACATTATTTATGCAATTATCTATTTTTCCAAAATTAGTAGATACTATTCCTGATTGATTCCATAACTCTGTTCCTGTTCCACTTATTGTAACTTTTCCCCCGACTGTTAGATTTTTTACTATTCCTTCTTCTCCATTTGTTACAAAAAGTGCAACTGATTTTCTGTTTTCTTCTATATTTAAATTATTTATTTCTTTATTATTCCCGTCATATTCTCCGTTAAAACCTATTGTTTCTTCATCGTTTCCTTCTTGCCCTATCATTATACTTCCATTTTCTAAATCTATATTTGTTGTTTGTTTAAATTTCTTTCCTGTATATCTATATTCTTCTCCCTGACTACTTACTTTTTCTACTTTCTCATCTAATTTTTCTAAATCTCTTTTATTACTTATTTGATATGGGCTTTCTTCTGTTCCTTCTCCATACCATACTTTTACTTCTATTTTATATTCACAACTCGCTCCTCCATTACTTTCTTTTGCTACTACTGTTGCTTCTTCTTTTTCTGCTCCTCCATCTATTCCTGTTACTTCTCCTGTTTTACTATCTACTGTTATTGCACTACTTGTTGTTGAATATGTTATTTCTCCTATTTCTCCTGTTATCTCTGGTTCTGGTAATTGTACTTTTTCTCCTTCTAATACTGTTACTACTCCTTCTCCTGTTGATAATCCTGTTATTAAACTATTATACAATTCTTCCATTGTTCCCATATCTGCTGTTTTATTATATTCTTTTTGTATCTTTTTTATTTCTGCTAACTGTGTATTATTCTTATTCATTAATGTGAAAAAATTTACAAAAACAACTCCTAATACCACTAACATTGTTGTTAATACAAATATTGTTATTGACCCTTTCTCACTTTTTAGCTTTTCATTTCCTTTTTCTAAACTATAGCTCTCTCTAGAGCCTCGAGGCTTTTGTATTTCTCCATTTTACTTTTTCTCCTTTTTTCTTTTATTTCTATTTTTTCTTTACTTTATTCTCCTAAAATTAGGTTTTATTGTAAATACTTTTTTGTTTTTGTAACAAATTTGTAATCTTTTATTTTCCATTTTTTCATTGACAAAAATCTATTTAAGATATATATTTTTTACAGGTTAATAAAATTTATAGGAGGGATTTTAAATGTTAAAAAACAAATTAAAAGTAATTGCTTTAATTATGCTTATTGTCTTATGTTTTATGACACCTTTTGTAAATGCTGCAGAAGAAAACCAAACTGGAAATGAAGCAGTTACAACATCTAATGAAGAACAAGCTAACGTAGAAAGTACAAACCAACAAGCAACAACTCAAAACAACTTTAAGGATGGAGATGTATATTTAACAGGAGATGAAATAACAATTGATTACATAATAGATGGTAATTTATTTGTTTTTGCAGATACTGTTAATATAAATTCTCAAATAGGTGGAGATGCATTTATAATTGCTAAAACTGTTAATATAAATGAGGGTGGATATGTATTTAGTAATTTATTTACAATAGCAAATGACTTAAATATTAATGGTGTAGTTTATGATTTATATGCTTCTTGTACAAATATTAATATTTCTGGATATGTTTATCGCGATATTAAAATAGCTTCAGATAATTTAAAACTATCTGGTGTTATTGGAAGAAATGCTTTTGTTACATCAAACAACATTTCATTTGAAACAAATGTAAATGGTGAAAATAATAGTACATCACAAGGTACAATAGCAGGAGACTTAAATTATACAGCTAAGAATGAAATTTCTATACCTGAAGGTGTAGTTAATGGAAATATTAATTATACTGAAGCAAAAGTATCTTCTCCTACAATTGGAGATTATCTTCTAGCTTTAGGTAGATTTTTAGTAACAGTAATTGTTATCTGGCTATTATGTTTATGGCTAGCACCTAAATTCTTAAATCGTACTAGTGAAGTACTTACAAAAAAATTACCTTCAACTATTGGTTTAGGAATTTTAACACCTATTGTTATTATAGCTTTATCTGTAATTTTAATGTTAATAAATATAACATCTACAGTTTCAATATTAGGAATTGTTTTATTATTACTTGTTTGTATATTAGGTTCTGCAATATTTACTATAAGTTTAGCTAACTTAATTGCAAATAAATTAAAAGTAGAAAATAAACCTGGTACACTTGGTATATTAATAATTACATCAGCTATCATTTGGCTTATTTGCTTAATACCATTTGTTGGAAAAATCTTAAGTTTAATTGTAGCTATTTTAGGTGTTGGTGTTTTAGTTAATAATGTTTTACCTTCTACTAGAAAAAAAGATTTTCCTACTACTGATGCTAAAACAGAAAAAACAAAAAAAATGGAAAAAACAGAAAAAGTAAAAAAAGCTAAAAAAACATCTACAAAAAAAGAAAATAAATAAGTAAATTAAAAATATAAAATTAAAAATAAAAATATATAAAAAATAAAACTCTTAAAAATATCTAAGGGTTTTATTTTATTTTTATTTTTTTAATTCATCTATTATTACTTTATAATCATTTGCCATTAAAATTGCCGTTCCTGAAACTAATATATTTGCACCTGCTTCTTTTACTTTATCTGCAGTTGCTAAATTTATTCCACCATCTACTTCTATATCTATTTCTATATTATTTTCATCTATATAATTTTTTAAAATTTTGATTTTATCAATTGTTGTTTCTATTAGCTCTTGTCCACCTTTACCTGGTTCTACTGTCATTATTAAACACATATGTATATATGGTAAAAATTCGTAAACTTCTTCTATTTTTGTATCTGGTTTTATTGCAATACCAACTTTACAATTATTTTCTTTTATATATTTTATTATATTTAGTATTTCTTCTTTTTTCTTTTCTTTATCACTGTTTTTAATTGCTTCTAAATGAAATGTTATTATATTTGGTTCAAATGATAAAAAATCATCTATTGCTCCTCTTACATCTTCTACCATTAAATGAACATCAAGTGGTAAGTTTGATATTCTTTTTATATATGAACTATATTCTATCATTTTCTCATATGTGTTTTTTGAAACAAATTTGCCGTCCATTACGTCTATATGGAAATAATCTGTTTTTGCTATTTCTAGCCCCATTATTGTTTTACTTTCTTCTTTTTCTTTCATTGAAAGTATTGATGTTGATACTTCTACCATTTTCTCTTCTCCTTTTCTTTTAATTCGTTATAAATTTTACAAAATCTATCATATCTTTCTTGTTCTATTTTGCCTTCTTTTATAGCATTTTTTATTCCGCAATTTTCTTCTTTAATATGTGTACACCCTACAAACTCACAATCATTTATATATTTTCTAAATTCTTTAAAATATAAACATAAATCTTTACTTTCTATTTCTGAAATATCAAATGTTGAAAAACCTGGTGTGTCTGCAATAAACGTATTTTTATCTATTTCATATAACCTAGTATATGTAGTTGTGTTTTTCCCTCTTTTACTTTTTTTACTGATTTCGCCTTCTAATGTTACATCTTTATCAAATATTGCATTTATTAATGTTGATTTACCTACCCCTGAATTTCCTGAAAAAGCATTTGTATTATTTAAAAGTTCTTTTTTTAATTCTTTAATTCCAACACCTTCTTTGGCTTTAGTTTCTAATACTTTATAACCAATTTTTTCATAAACATTTTTTATTTGTTTAAAAGTTTTTTCTTTGTCTAAATCTGTTTTATTTAAAACGATTAATGCTTTTATTCCTAAATACTCTATAAAAGCTAATTGTTTATCTAGCATTAATAAATCTGGTTTTGGGTGTTTACTAGATACAACTAATACTATCTGGCTTATATTTGCAAGCTTTGGTCTTTTTATATATACTTTTCTATCTAATATTTTATCAATGCTAACTCTATCTTTTTCTTTATCTTCTTTTACGACTTCGCACTCTACAAAATCACCAACTACTGGTGTTATATCATCTTTTTTAAATTTACCCCTAGCATTTGCTTCATATATAACGCCTTCTTCTGTTTTTACTTTATATAGATTTGAAATATTTTCTATTATAATACCTCTCATATATATCTCCATTTCTTTTATTTTCTAGCTAAATCTCTCATTTTATTATACACTTCATATGTTATTTCAACATCTGTTAAACCTCTATGTGCGTTTCTATAGTCTACATCAAAATAATCTGCTAATGTTCCTAATTTGTAATTTCTAACATCTGGAAGTATATTTTTTGCTATTCTCATTGTATCTACAAAATCATTATTTAAATTATAATTTAAATAATCTTTACATTTATCATAGATAAAGTTTATATCAAAATTAACATTATGCCCCATTATTATTTCTTTTCCTGTAAAATTTACAAATTCTTCTAATGCCTTTTCTTGCTCTATTCCTTCTTCTAGCATTTCATTTGTTATTCCTGTTAATTTTGTTATAAAATATGGTAATCTTCCATCTATTTTTAATAATGTATCAAATGTATCTACTATTTTATTTTCTTTTACTTTTATTGCTCCTATTTCTATTATTTCACATTCTCTTGGTGATAAACCTGTTGTCTCTATATCTACTAATACATAATTATCTACCCACTCTAATAAGCTTCTTCCTTTATATTTTCTACTATACATCTTTTTTCCTCCAACAATTACATTATACTATATTTTAATAATTTGTACAAATATTTTTAAAAACCACATTTTAAAAAATAGTAGACTTTATTATTCTACTATTTTAAAACACACTATTTATTATCATATTTTACTTTATTCCCAATAAAGAATTGGATATCCTTTATTTATATTTTCTGCATCTTCTTTAAACGCATTACCTAAATTCTGAGCTGTAAATGTATCAGCTTTAGTATAAGAATTTTTGGGATTAATATTACTTGTTTTTTCATTGTTTCCTATTAAATCTCCCAACCAATATTTTCCTGAAATTTCTCCAAGAGAATAGCAATTGGATATATTAGTTTCTTCATTACCTGTTTCTCCCAATATTCCTCCAACATTTCCCTGTGTTGTACTTACATTTTCTATATTATAACAATTACTTGCACTTCCTTCTAAGCATCCTATTATTCCTCCAACTGATATAACATTACTATTTATTTCTCCCTTATTGCAACAATTTATTACATTTCCCAAGAAGAAACCTGCTATTCCCCCACAAGTATATCCACTTTCTCTTGTTATATTTCCATAATTCCCACAATTAATTATTGTATTAGAAACATCTTTAAATTGCTCCCAATCACTTCCATTACTACTTGCTAATATCCCTGCTCCACCTGTTATATTTCCATAATTTTTACAATTATATAT
>CALXEY010000067.1 GCA_944387455.1 uncultured Clostridia bacterium | reverse complement strand
AAAATTTTAACACATTTAATTTTTCCAGTACTTTCTAAATGAGGTCCTGCACATAAATCAACAAAATCACCTTGTTTATAAAAACTAATCTCTTCTCCTTCTTCCAAATCATTTATTAATTCTTGTTTATAAGGTTCATCTTTCATTAACTCTAAAGCTTCATTTTTAGGTAAAGAAAATCTCTCAATTTGTAAATTTTCTTTAATGATTTTTTTCATTTCTTGTTCAATATTTGCTTTATCCTCATCTGTAAAAGGTTTTTCTACATCGAAATCATAGTAAAAACCATTATCAATTGCAGGTCCAATTGCAAGTTTGCTATCTGGAAACAATCTTTTAACAGCTTGAGCCATAATATGAGAAGTTGTATGCCAATATGCTTTTTTACCCTCTAAATCATCTTCCTTAAAAGTATGAATTACTAAAGAACAATCTTTATCTAATTCATATCTTAAATCTTTAACTTCTCCATCAACTTCCCCACAAGTTGCAACTCTAGCTAAACCTTCACTAATTTTTTTAGCAACATCTAAAACTGTACTTTTTTCCTCTACTTCTAAAATAGAGCCATCCTTTAAACTAACTTTAATCATACAAAAAACCTCCTTTGTCCATCGGGGACGTTTTATTTGCGACCAAAAGGTCGCATTCGGGACACATCTTTTAATGTCCATCAAAAAACTCCTATGGACTTTAATTTCCATAGGAGTGCTATTTCTAACACGGTTCCATCCTATTTTTAACTTAATTTAAAAGATTATAACGTATCTTCAAACCGTCTAGCTTATTCACTAGAAACGAAGAGTTAGTTTTCAAATAGCTTTCCTTAAATTAGCTTCCAGCCTATGACTAATTCTCTCTAAAAGTAATTTCTATTTTACTTTTCTCTTACTTGTTTTTATCTTATGTAAATAGTTTAATATTTTTTTTAGTAAAAGTCAATAGTATTTGTTTACTTTTTTAAAATTTTATTATATAATTTTTAAAGGTCTGTCCCGAATTGGACAAAATGTCCAAAAGGAAACGTCCCTATGCTTCCATAGCTCAGTTGGTAGAGTGCTACCTTGGTAAGGTAGAGGTCACGGGTTCAATTCCCGTTGGAAGCCCCATTTTTTATAATTTTTCTAAAAAATATTATATTTTCTAAAATTATTATTCATCATATTTTCTATATTTATTATTCTTCTTAAATTTTGGTTTTAATTTTTGGTTTTTAGAATAGTTTTAATTATCTATTTTTTTATTTTCTTCTATTCCTGTTGCTATTACTGTTACTTTTACTTCATCTTTTAAATTTTCATCTATTACTGTTCCGAATATAATGTTTGCTTCTTCATCTACTTTATCATTAATCACTTTTATTGCACTATCTATTTCTGATAAGCTTAAGTTTTCTCCTCCTGTAACATTAAATATTACACCTTTTGCTCCGTCTATTGTATTTTCTGTTAATGGGTTTTCTATTGCTTGTTTTATTGCTTCTTCTACTCTTGCTTCTCCTTCTGAAGAACCTATTCCCATATATCCTTTTCCTTTATAACTAAATATTGTTTTTATGTCTGCAAAATCAAGATTTATTTGTCCTACTGTTGTTATTAAGTCTGTTATACTTTGTATTCCTTGTTTTACAACATCATTTGCTAAAGAAAATGCTTCTTTTAATGGGGTATTTTTATTTGATACTTTTAATAAATTATCATTTAAAATAACAATTAGAGCATTTACATTTTCTTGTAATTTTTGTATTCCATATTCTGCTCTCATTTTTCTTAATTTTCCTTCAAACATAAATGGTTTTGTTACTATTCCAACTGTTAGTATTCCCATTTCTTTTGCAATTTCAGCAACTACTGGTGCAGCACCTGTTCCTGTGCCTCCACCCATACCTGCTGTTATAAATAACATATCTGTATCTCTTAAAATATTTTCTATATCTTCTTTGCTTTCTCTTGCTGCTTGTTCACCAACTGTTTCATTTGCTCCTGCTCCTAGTCCTTTTGTTGTTTCTTTTCCTATTTGTAATACATTTCTATAATTTATTTTACCTAATATTCCCATTTCTGTGTTTATTAAATAATTTTCAATATTTTTTACTTGTTTATTTATTATATGTAATACTGCGTTATTTCCTCCGCCACCTACTCCTATTACTTTTATTTTTACTCCGTTATCTATTTCGTTATTAAACATTTGTATTCCTCCCATTGTTTTAACTTTTAATTTTAATTTTAATTAATTTCACTTTAAGAGTATAACACTATATTTTTTGTTTGTCTAGAAAAATTTTTAACGTTTTTTTCTTTATTTTTTTCTTTTTTCCTTAATATTAAAACCAACCTATAAAGGCTGGTTTGTTATATTTTTAATTGCTTTTTTTCTTATTCTTTGAATTGCATTATCAACTGATTTTACAGGTGAGTCTAATTTCTCTGCAATTTTTACATAACTCTCTCCTTTTAAAAATCTTTCTAATACTTGCTTTTCAAATTTACTCAAATTTTTATTTATAGCATTTTCTACTTCTTTATAATATTCTTGTTTCATTATTGTATCTAATGGGTCTTCTATTGTTTCACTATTAAAAGTTTCAAACAATTCGACACTATCATCTTCATTATTATCATAGGCAGATTTGTTTAATGATAAATAAGAATTAAGTGGAATATGTTTTTGTCTGTTTGAACTCTTTATAGCTGTAATTAACTGTCTTTCTATACATATATTTGCAAAAGATTTAAAAGAGTTTTGTTTTTCTTTGTTAAAGTTTTTTATTGCTTTATATAGTCCTATCATACCTTCTTGGAAAGTATCTTCTTTTTCCGCTCCTATTATAAAGTATTTATTTACTTTCATATTTACTAATTCTTTATACTTTTCTAAAATATATGTTAATGCTTCTTCATCACCATTATTTACTTTATCTATAATTTGTTCATCTGTTAAATTATGATATATATCTGTTGTGAAAAATACGTCTTTTTTTTGCATATGTCAAAATTACCTCCAAAGTGCTTTTAAAATATTATATACATCTAGAATTCTAATGTCAAGCAATTTTATCTTTTTTAGCAAATTTATTTATTTAATTCTTCTTTAAACATTTGCCAAACATCTTGTGTTTCCATATCTTTTTCCCACGCTGCCACTCCTGCTAAATTATTTTCAGTTATTAAAGATATTTTTGCTTTTAATGAATCTATATCTTCTATCCATATTTGTCTTTTGTTTTGACCATTTGCATATTCTACATAGTTTTGTTTTAATTCATCATTCCAAGTCTTTTCTACACCTTCTGGAATATTACTATCTATATCTTTCATTGCAATCGTAGTAGGAGTTCCTACTAATTCCCCTGAAGAATCTGTTGTCCATACTCTAGTATATAAAGGTACTGCAAGTATTAATTTTTCTGGTTCTATTTCTTCTGTTTGTAAGAATTTAACTAGATTTAACTTAACCCAATCATAACCTGCTGTTGTTCCTGGTTTTGTACTAGATGTTCCATTTTGGTCATATGCCATAAATATTATATAATCTGCTACATCTCCTATCGTGTGTCTATCAAAACACATTGACCAAGTCTCTCCTCCATCTGGTGCTGTTACATCAACTGATAAAACTTTTCCTTTTTCTTTTAGTCTTGGTGTTAATTCTATTATAAATCTTGAATACATATCTTTATCTTCAGCATACATATTTTCAAAATCTAAGTTTATACCGTCTAAATTATATTCTGTGCATTTTTCTACAATATCTTCTATTAATTCTTTTCTATTTTCATAGCTATTCATTATATTTGAAGTAATATCTAAACTTTCTCTTGCTGCATATGCATTTGCGACCATTGGCCATACCTTGTATCCATTACTATGTGCCCAATTTATATAATTTTGTCCTTCTACTCCAATGTTTTCTTCTAAATCGCCTTCTTCGTCAATATAGAAAAACGCAGGTGACACAACATTTACTCCGTCTATTGTAGTTCCGCTTCTATTTGGTGCTGTAACATATTCTGAATAATAGTCCCAAACAAGGTTTACTTTTCCTTCTATTTGTTTTTCTTCTTGCTTTTCTTCTCTTACAACTGTCTCATTTTCTAAAACATTTGTCTTAACAATTCCTAATTTTCCATTTCCAGTTCTTATTCTAGAATAACCGTCTTTAGAAGAAACAACAATAACAGCATCTCCTTTATTTAATCTATCTACTGTTCTTGCAATAAAATTACTAGATGATTTTACAGAAACATTTTTATTAACTTTAGCTCTTTTTTGTTCTCTATCTAAAGAATCTATTGTTATTACTTTTGTTTCTGGTATATTTTGAATTTCTACATCATATACATCTTGCATTTCTGAAATTGGTAAATATACTTCATCATCTTTATTAATTGCAGAAGCTGATATTTGTTTATTATTTCCATTTATGTTTATATTATTATCATCAAAACCTATTTCTGCAATTTTCTCATCATAAGTTGTAATTATTTTATTTGTATCTTCATCATAATAAATATGTTTATCAAAGAAATTTGCTATATCTGACTCAGATAAATAAATAATATCGTTTTCTATTAATATATCATTTTTTAAATTAGCTGTAACATTTGTGTTATTTATTATTAAATTAGTTGTTTTATTATTATCTAATATAATAAAATTATTTAAAATCATTGCGATTGTAAAAATAACAAATAAAGCAATTATTGTTATTATTGTTATTTTAACAGATTTTGATTTTCTTCCTCTTTCTTCCTTTAATCTTCTCTTTGGTTCTTTTTCCATTATTCTTCTTCCTTTTCCCATTTTTTTCTCCTTTTGTATTTTATTTTTTACTTTAAACAGTATATCAAAAATATTTTTTTATATAAATAGTTTTTAGAAAAAATTAAGATTTATTTTACATTATTCCAAATTCTCTATTTATATTATATAAAAGCTTGTCTAATCTATTATTATAGCGATTTATTTTACTTATTATATTTTTTCTATTAACTTCATTTACAATATCTTCTCTTATTTCATCACAAGCTGCTTCTTTTTGTTCTAAATTGTATTCTTGATTATATAAGAATTTTCTAATTAGGCTTTTTCTTGATTTATTCTCATAAATATATCCTATTTGTTCATTTAAAGAATTTATTTCACACATTAATAAATCTGCTTGTTGGTAGAAATTTCTTCTATATTTGTTTTTCTTTAAATATTTCAAATCTTTTTTAAACTTATTAATTTTTCTTCTCATTTCTTCTAGTTCTTTTTTATACTCTATAGCTTTTCTACTATCAGTTTCTTTTGAACCATTTATTAATTCAATTACTACTCCTGTAGTACAAGCAATTAAAAAAGCTAGTGATATATTTGTTACTATTTCTACATCTCTGTAATATGATAATATTGTAAGTGCTACTAATAATAAGATTATAACCATAACAATTGCTATAGTTCTTCTATAATTTCTTTTATAATTTTCCATTTCAACATCCTTCTTTCTTATTTTTGCTTATAATATCACAAAAAAGATAAATATTCCACTATTTTTTTATTTTTTGATTAGATTTTTTTAATTTTACAAATTATGTAAAATTCATATATTCTACTAATTGAAATGTTAAGTAAGATATGGTAAAATAATTACTGTAAATCAATACAATACCCTATAGTTAATTAACTGTAGGAAATGAAAGGAGGCTTATATTATATTCGAGTAAGCTACTTCTGGTAACAACAAGATACAGAGAAAGAGGAAAAAATGGACATTAGAGAAAAAAACATCAAAGTTTCTACTGTTATTATATTCTTTGTTCCAATAATTATTTGGGCACTATTTGCTTACTTTACAAAACTAAACTTGTCTCTTGCTTTTCTAGAAGGTGGTTTTTTCTGGATATCTTTAGCTATAGTAGAACTTATTGTACTAACTTGCTATTTGTACTTTAAAGAATACTCCCCATTTAAGCCATTGTTTGTTATTGGTGGTTTAGTTCTTGTCTTTTGTATTGTTAACATAGCTGGTTGTGATATGTTTAACGACCAAAAAGCTTACAACCAGATTGGCGAAGTTAAGCAAACCTCGTTTGCAGATAGTATTTTGCCAATTGACTACACTCAGATTCCTGTTGTAGACGAAGAACTGGCACTAAAGCAAGCCGAAAAAAAGCTTGGTGAAGAAAGAGGTCTCGGTTCTATTGTTAATGTTGGTGATTTTACTCTTCAACAAGTAAACGATGAACTTACATTTGTTGCACCTCTTGAACACGAAAACTTTTTCAAGTGGTTTGATAATGGAACTACTCCTGGTTACATTACTGTTAGTGCGACAGACCCTGATGATGTTGAGCTTGTACAGGAAGTAGACGGAAGTCAAATAAAGTTGCGATATCTTAATAGCAGTTATTTTGGCGATAACCTTTTAAGACATATTCGCAATTCAGGTTACACTTTCACAGGCATTACTGATATGTCGTTTGAGCTTGATGATAACGGTCGACCGTACTGGACAGTAACAACATATGAGAACACAGCTTTTTGGGCTCTGCCTGAGGCAACAGGTGTAATCATATGTGACCCACAAACTGGAGAGTGTACGTGGTATTCTATAGAAGATACACCTGAGTGGGTTGATAAAATTCAGCCTGAAAATTTCATAGATGACCAAATTGATAACTATGGTCGTTATGAGCAGGGTTTCTGGAATTCTGTTTTTGGAAAAAATGGTGTAATTATCAAAACTCCTGGTGTTCTTACAGTATATAATAATGGTGATTGTTATTATTATACTGGTATGACCTCAGTTGGCAATGATGATGCTACTACTGGCTTTATAATGGTTAATACAAGAACTAAAGAAGCAACATATTTTGAGCTAGCAGGTGCAACTGAGGAAGCTGCCCAAGCAAGTGCAGAAGGTATGCTACAGGAAAAAGAATACACAGCTACACTTCCAGTTCCATTAAATGTACAAGGAATTCCTACATACTTTATGACGATGAAGGATAAAGCCGGACTCGTTAAGTCATATGCAATGGTTAACATCGAGAATTATTCGATTGTTGCCACAGGAAATACTGTTGCTGAAGTCCAACAAAATTACATCAACGCTATGGTTTCAAATGGCAATGATGTTGTTGTAGGCAGCGAGGAAGCTTATTTGTATCATACCGAAGGAATAGTAACTAGGATATCTTCCCAAGTTACTAACGGTAATACAACCTACTATATGATTATTGGTGATGATAACACCAAATTGTATGTAGCCTCAAGTTCGCTTTCTGATGAGCTTGCAATTACAAGAGAAGGCGACAATGTGAAGGTTTCCTACATTGATGACAGCAACGGAACTGTAAATATTTCTGACTTTGATAATCTAGATTTTTCACAAGTAAAATCTGAAGACCAAGTCAGAAAAGATGAGCAGGTTGCAGAAAATGGAGGAATATCAGAAAACGACACAAATACTATTATAGAAGTCAACCCTGAAGACAATGAAGCTAAATGGAATAGTTTAACTGATGAAGAAAAAGCAAAGCTTCTCGAAAATAATAATTAGAAGCTAACTCTAAAATGGAGCAGGTTACCCCCTGCTCCATTTTAGTTATTAATCACATTTATTATTCATATAAAATTTTTTCATAGCAAGTTTATCTTGTACTCCACGAAGTGCTTCTCCAAATCTTTGGAAGTGTACTACTTCTCTTTCTCTTAAATATCTTAATGGATCTAATACATCTGGGTTATCTCTACATAAGTCGATTAATTTTTCATACACGGCTCGCGCTTTTTGTTCGGCAGCGAGGTCTTCATTTAGGTTGGCTATTGGATCTCCCTTTGCTGCAATATATGCCGCAGTAAATGGTACTCCTGCTGCAGATTGTGGATAAACATCTACTCCGTGGTCTGTATAATATGCGTCAAGTCCTGCTTCTTGTATTTGTTCTATAGTAGCATTTTTTGTTAATTGATGCACAATTGTTCCTACCATTTCAAGGTGTGCAAG
>CALXEY010000066.1 GCA_944387455.1 uncultured Clostridia bacterium | reverse complement strand
GGTGTAACATTTACTAAAATAGCAGAATTAGCATTTGTGTTATTTCTTAAGTAATTGCTCATACCATTTGTTACAATGGTGTTTTCTTCACTAGAAGAAGCAATAACAGAGCCACCTGGACACATACAAAAAGTATAACAAGAACGACCATTAGGTAAATGATAAGAAAGTTTATAATCAGCAGGTGGAAGATGTAACTTAGAGTTACCAAATTGTGCTTTATTTATATCTTTTTGTAAATGTTCAATACGAACTCCTACTGAAAAATTCTTTGCTTCCATTGTAATTCCTTTATCAAAAAGTTTAAAAAATGTATCTCTTGAACTATGCCCAATTGCTAAAATTATATGTGAACCAGTTATTTCAAAAGTAGAATTTTTATCTTTGCAAGTAACGGAAGTGATTTTACTATTTTCTATATTAAAATCTATAACTTTAGTATCAAATAAAAATTTTCCACCTTTAGAAATAATAAATTCACGTATGTTCTTAATTATTTTAATCAATTTATCTGTACCAATATGAGGCTTAGATAAATATAAAATTTCTTTAGGAGCTCCAAAGTTTACAAATTCTTCAAGAACTTTAAAGCAAAAAGGACTATTAATACCAGTAGTTAATTTACCGTCTGAAAAAGTACCAGCTCCACCTTCGCCAAATTGCACATTAGATAAACAATCTAATTTACCAGTAATTCTAAAAGTCTCAACTTGTTTTTCTCTTTTCTCTACTTTAGAACCTTGTTCTATAACAATAGGAGTAATTCCATTTTGAACTAAAGTAAGTGCGGAAAATAAGCCAGAAGGTCCTGCTCCAATTACAATAACTTTTTTATTATTAATATTATTTAATTTAATTTTAGGAAGTTCTTTTTTAATAATTTTATCAAAATGTTTATAATTTTTCTCATTTTTAAGTTCTATATTAATAGAATAATTATAATGAACATCTTGTTTTTTTCTTGCGTCGATTGATTTTTTTACTATATACCAATGAATAATATCTTCTTTTTTTATCTTATATTTTTTAATTACAAAATCTATTAAATTTTCATCTTCAATATCTTCATAAACTTTTATATTACTAATTCTAACCATTTTGTGCTCCTTTATTTTTTAGAAAATATATAACTATTATAGCATAAATAGTAAAACTATGCTATAATAATTCAAAATAGAAATTGAGGAAAAAGTTTAAATGGAAGAAAATTGGAAAGATAGAACTGAAAAACTAATTGGAAAAATAGCTTTAGAAAAGTTAGAAAAAGCTAAAGTAATAATTTATGGAATAGGGGGAGTAGGGGGATATGTAGTAGAAGCACTAGCAAGAGCTGGTGTTGGAAATTTATGCTTAGTAGACCCTGATAAAATCTCAATTAGTAATATAAATAGACAAATACATAGTAATTTTAAAACAATAGGGAAAAGTAAAATAGAAGTTATGAAAGAAAGAATTTTAGAAATAAACCCTAAAGCAAATGTAGAAATTTTTAACCCTAAAGAATTAAGTTTTGAAGAACAAGATTTAATAGATAATACCTATTCATATGTAGTAGATGCAGTAGATACTGTTAAAAGTAAATTAAAAGTAATAGAAAAAGCAAAAAAAGAGGGTGTTTCAGTTATTTCAGCAATGGGGGCTGGAAATAAATTAAATTGTAATTTTATTGTTTCAGACATTGAGAAAACAGAGGTATGTCCTCTTGCTAAAGTAATTAGAAAAGAATTAAGAAAGAAAAATATAAAAGATGTAAAAGTAGTGTATTCAAAAGAAGAGCCAGTAATTAAAGAAAGAGTGCCTGCAAGTATTTCGTATGTCCCAGGAGTTATGGGGTTAATTATTGCAGGTGAAGTAATAAAAGATATTATAAAATAAATTTAGAGGAAATATATGAAGAAAAATATAAAAAGCGGAATTAATTTTATATTAAAAATATTTTGGATATTTGTTATTGGAAGTGTATTTGGTTTTATAATAGAAATGTTATATGCAACAATATATACAAGAACATTAGTAATAAGACAAGGGCTAATTTATGGACCTTTTATACAAGTATATGGTATGGGTGCAGTTGCATATTATTTTTTGATTAGAAAGTTCAAAGAACCCAAAGAAGCATTTTTTGCAGGGGCAATAATGGGTGGTGTTTTAGAATATTTATGCTCATTTTTCCAAGAAATATTTTTTGGTACAGTTTCTTGGGACTATAGCAAATTTCTTTTTAACTTAAATGGTAGAATATGCTTACTTTATTGTGTGTATTGGGGAATAATTGCAGTTGCATTTTTAAAGATAATTTATCCTAATTTAGAAAAACTAGAGCCTTTAATACATAAAACAAGTGTTAAGATTTTAAGTGTTTTTATGATACTTTTTATGACTTTTGATATTACAATATCAGTTTTAGCATCAAATAGGCAACAAGAAAGAAGACAAAATGTAGAACCTAAAAACAATTTAGATGTATTTTTAGATGAACATTATCCAGATGAGTTATTAGATAGAATTTATAATAATAAGAAAAATGTGGACAGTTTATAGATTGCACTTAAAGTTAAAAGATGATATAGTATTTGTAAAGAGGTTAGAAAAATGACAAAAAAATAAAAAAGATAGAAGAAAAAATTATAGATTATACATATGATTTAGATTTAAAATATGACGTTTTATTATCACCTATAATAGAAAGTATAACAAATTATAATAAAATGGTAAGATATATACCTTTCTATAAAAATGTAAAAAAAGAGGGAATATTTTTAGGTAGTTTAATATAAAAATATATTTAGAAAGGGATAAAATAATGAAAATAGGTAGAAATCAATTATGCCCTTGTGGTAGTGGAAAAAAATATAAAAATTGTTGTATGGGAAAAGAGAATATAGAAGAAGAATTTGAAATAGGAAAGAAAAAGAATAGTTGGGAAGAGTTTCTTAATACTGAGGAAGGTCTAGAAACAATGTATAATATGTTAGCAAATATGAGAGACTTTTTGTTAAAAGATAAACCACATATAAAGGAATACAAAAAAATAAGAAAACTACATTCCGAAATTATTAATAATATGCAACAGTATTATGAAGAAGGAAAATTCAAACAAGAATTTAGCTTAGAAAAAGTAGAAGAGAAGATAGATAGAAAGAATATAAAACTCTTAAGTACTGATTTTGATACATCAACACAATTAGGTATGACATCACTTTTAAATATAATAGTATATAAAAATTCAAGTACGGCAAATTGTTTAACAGAAGAATATTTAAGAAAAAATAAATTTAGAAAACCAGAAAAAGTTGAGTTTTTAAGAGCAATGTTAAATTCAGAAGCAGGGCTATTTGAAATAACAATGACATATGAAGAAAATGGACAAGTTAAGATGAAAAATGTGCTATCTGGTAAAGAATATTTAGTTACAGATATTGCACTTAGTGGTAATAAAAATAATGATAAATTTTATTGGTATAATAGAATAATAACTTATAATGGTATAAGTTTTGGAACAGGTATTGGTATTGTATTCGAAAAGACAGATAAATTTATTAATAATTGGATAAAAGAAAATAAGAAAAATTATAATGCAAAAGAGGAAATGCTTAGATTTTTAACATTATATAATGAATATCAAAAAAATGATAGAGGAATTAAACTACGAGTAAATAATATGTAAAGGAGAATAAAATGGATAGTAAAATAGAAAGAATAATTAGATTAAATGAGAAAATAGATGATATGGCAATGCAAACAACACAAGCATATATGTTTGGAACAAAACAAGAATTAAGTGTAGTAGATAAAAAAATAGTAGAATATTATAATGAAATGACAGATATTATAATTGAAATCTTAAAAGAAAATAAAACAAAAGATATAAATGTTGTAGATAAAAATACAGAATATAGAATAAAGCCAAGTGAGATGTTAGAAGATTTTGTAGATTTATTACAATATTATAGTGATTTTAATGAGGAATTTGTAAAAGAAGAAATAGAAATTCTAACTAAGATATATGAAAATATAGAATTTGATAAAGAATTAAATATAGAAATATATACAGAAATTGCAGATTGTTATTTTAGAATTGGTAACGAAGAAAAAGCAAGAGAAATGTTGTTTAAGTTTATAAAACAAAACCCAGATGAAGATGAACCATATATGTGTATGCAAAATTGGTATATGTATTATACAAAAAATTATAAAAAATTAGCGGAAGTGATAGATTTAGCAGAAGAAAATAACCATATATTATATACTGATTTTGGATATGATGAATTAATAAAACATTATGATGAAACGAAAGAAAAAGATTTAAAAGAAAAATATGAAAATCTATATGAGAAATGGAAGAAAAATAAGAATTTAATAAAAATATAAAAGGTAAGAATTTTTCTTATCTTTTTTTAATAATTGTATTGACATATAAATTCGCACGTGCTAAAATATATTTAAGGAGGGATATTATGAGTATAGTAAATGAAATTAGAGAAAAACAAAATTTATTAATAACTATGATAAATAGTACATTTGATGAATTAGTTGAAAAGGTAGAAAAACTACAAAGTGAAGGAAATTTAGAAGAAATGAATTATGAAGTTGAATATCCATTAACAAATTCAACAGGTTTTAAGGGTAAAAAACCAATCGCGGTAAAAATGAATAGTAAACGTATCATTACACCTACTTGGAAAAAAGTTGTGGAAAATATTTTACTGGAAGTTATGCAAGATAATTCTATGAAAGAAAAAATTCTTAGTTTAAGAGATGTTTTATTAGGAAGAGTTCGTACAAGAGTTTCAAAAATACCTGATAATATGCGTAGTCCAATAAAACTTTGTGAGGGGTTATATATAGAAACACATTATGATACAGAAACGCTTATTAATTTACTAATAGAAATATTACAGATCATTTCATATGATTATAATAATATTAAAATAGTAATAAAAAATAAATAAGATAGAGAAGAAATATAAAGCTTTAATTTTATATTTCTTTTTTAATGCTTTAAACATAAAGTTCTAATAATTAAAATCTTGGAATACAATTAAACAAAAGTATTTCCATAAAGGAGTTAGAACAGTATGAGAGGTGTATCAATAGAAGAACGTGCTGTAAATTTAGCACATTATATAATAGATTCAAAAGATACAGTAAGAGGTGCAGCTAAGAAATTTGGAATCAGCAAAAGTACTGTGCACAAAGATATAGCAGAAAGACTAAAGAAAATAAACCCAGCTTTAGCAAAAGATGTAAGGGTAATCTTAGATGAAAATAAAGCAGAAAGACACATAAGAGGAGGTATGGCAACAAAAAGAAAATATGGACATTAATTAAGATTTTAAATATCACTTTTCTACAAAATCAGACATAAAATATAATAGCCCTATTTTATTGAGGTGAGCAATATGAGAAATATTAGAAAAGGTGATATTGTAGGAAGAAAATCATATGGTAAAGACATATATTTTAAAGTTGTAAATATTATAGAAATTAAAAATGAGAAAGTTGCTATATTAAATGGCTTATTTGAAAGAATAGAAGCTGATAGTTTGGTTTCTGACTTGGAAATAATACCTAAAAATATGGTAAACGAAAGATTAGAAAAATTAAGTAAATTTATAAACAAAAGAATAAATAAAAATAATTACAAAAGAAGTTATGAAAAAACTGTAACAGGTAAAATTCTCCATTTAGATGGAGATAGAAAATATAGTGAAAAATCATATAATTATTATAAAAAAGTTGGTTTAAATGCTACTGTTAAAAATATCCCAGAATATAAACAGCCAAAAGTAGTAAATCGTTTATTAGAAATTTATAAGCCAGATATTTTAGTAGTTACAGGACATGATGGGATGCTAAAAAAAGGTAAAAAATATAATGATATTTTTAATTATAGAAATTCTAGATATTTTATTGAAACTGTAAAAGAGGCTAGAAAATATGATAAAGAAAAAGAAGAGAAATTAGTAATTTTTGCAGGTGCGTGCCAAAGCTATTTTGAAGCATTAATATCAGCAGGAGCAAACTTTGCATCATCACCAGCACGTATTTTAATAGATTTTTTAGATCCATTACTTGTTGCTGAAAAAGTAGCAACTACAGAAAAATATAGATTTATAACAATAGATGATATTGCATATGAATTAAGAGACGGTAAAAATGGAGTTAGTGGAATAGGTGCAAATGGTAAATTAAAGAAGTTAATATAACTATAAAAATAAACCAACTTAATATTTTTGTAATATAAATGTAATACAGCTGTAACATTTGAAAAATAAATCGATAGAACCTTAGAAACTTAACCAATAGCGAAATTCGACAAGAAATTTTGTTCTTTGACAGAAAAGCCTTAAAATGCTATAATCAAGCTAGCTTAAAGGAAGGTGATAGTATGATTTGCAGATCAGATATAGCAAATTTAAAAACAGATATTTTAGAAAAAGAAGGACAAAAGATAATAGTTAAAGGTTCTTTAGGAAGAAGTAGATCCTTTGAGAAAGAAGCTACAATAGAAAAAGCATATCCAAATATTTTTGTAGTAAAATATGAGGAAAATAATAGAAATGTAACATATAGTTATACAGATGTTTTAACAAGAACAGTAGAAGTAGAAGTCTTTGACGGAGAATCTTATTCACCTTTGATACCACCAGCTCCAGAGCCAAAACCAAAAAAAGTAACATTATAAGAAAAATTTTAGCAGAATTAATTTTCTGCTTTTTTTGTGACTATTTTTCTTATTTTAGAATAAAATAAGAATTCCTTTAATATATATGAAATAAAGAATATTAAAGGAGGTTAATTAAATGGTTGTAGAAACAATAAAAGAAAGTTTATCTGTAAATAAACAAATAGCAACAAAAAAAGAAGTTATATTTGTTGAAGGAGATATGATAGTACCAGATTCTAAACCAGATATTTTGAATACAATTTGTACAAGTGGGGTTGTATGTATTTATAAAAAAGAAGTATTAGACGGAAAGGTTAGAGTAGACGGTAATATTAATACATATATAATGTATCTGGCAGATGATGAAAATGATAAAGTAAGAGGTTTAAATACAACATTAGATTTTTCAGAAAATATACAAATATCAAATGTAACAGAAGATATGAATTGTAAAATAGATACAAAATTAAAAAGCATAGAAGCAAAAGTAATTAATGGAAGAAAAGTAGGGATAAAAGCAACTATAGAAATTAGTATAAAAGTGTATTCAAATGAGATTGTTGCAATTGTGAATAGTATTCCTGAAAGTGACGGAATATATACTTTAAAGGAAAGCTTAAATGTTAATTCTTTAGTAGGTGAAGGTGAAAATAAGATTTATGCTAAAGATACAATAAATATAAATGTAGAAGATAATTTAGCAGAAATATTAAAAGCAGGGGTGGAGATAAAAAATAAAGATATTAAGGTTAGCTATAATAAAATACTTACTAAAGCAGATGCAAATGTAAAAATAATGTATTTAACAGAAGATAACAGAATAGGAAGAATTGATAGTAATATACCAGTTGTAGGTTTTATTGATATACCAGATGTTACAGAAGCAAATATATGTGATATTAATTATGAGATTAGAAATATAGTAATAAAACCTAATACACAAGAAGAACACTCTATTTATGTAGAAATAGAGATAGGAGTATCTGCAAGTGTATATGAAGAAAAAGAAATTAGTTTAATTCAAGATTTATATAGCCCAGTTGAAAATTTAGAATTTAATAAAAGAAAGATAACAACTATAAGAGATAAAAGATGTAGCACAAATACTGTAGAAATAAGAGAAAAAATAAGTTTAGATGATATTTCAGATAAAAGTATTATTGATGCTGATGTAATGCCTGTTATTGAAAAAGAACATATAAAAGAAAATAAAATTATTTATGAAGGAGAAGTAGAATTAAAATTTGTTTTAACAAATAGTGATTTACAAGTAGATATAAGAAATGTAAAAATTCCTTTTGATTATAGTTTAGACAATATAGAAAATGGAGAAGATGTTGTAAATTCTGTAGAAGTTATGGTTAAAAATAGTGATTTTATAGTTCAAGATAGTGGAATTGTTAATGCAAATATTGATTTAGAAATGATAAATAGTTCTTATAAGACTTCTAATATTAATGTGATTGATGAAATAGAAAAAACAGGAGAAAGGGAAGAAGAAGATTACAGTATAATAATGTATATTGTAAAAAAAGGTGATACTTTGTGGCAAATAGCTAAAATGTTTGGAAGTACAGTAGATGATATTGCAAGGACAAATGGAATTGAAGATGAAAATCTAATTATGCCAGGTCAAAAGATATTTATACCACATTATACTAAAGTTCCAGTAAGTACAAATGTATAAGATTTATTCAAGACCTAGAATAAGACTTCCAAATAGTTTTCAAAACAGAAGCGGTAAAGAAAAAAAGTTATCTAAAAAATTAGCTATGGTTATAATTGTTTTAATAATTGCATTTAGTACAATGAAATATGTACTAGATGCAGTTTCTCCTATTTTTGATACTTTGTGTGAATCAAAAGC